>JBAXGO010000036.1:0-11442 GCA_037139335.1 bacterium | reverse complement strand
TCTTGCCTAACGGATCATATAAGTATAATGATCCTTTCTCCATTATTTTTTCCAATACTAATTTCCTAAGTCTATACATAGGTTCACCAGATCTTTGATCTATTTCTCGTAATACAATTTGTCGTTCTCTTTCTAATATTTCTTCATCAAAAGAAGGAGAAAATGCAAATTCCATTAATAAATCCAACATTTTATCAGTATCTAACTTATGACCAGAAGCAATAAAATTTAAAAATAATCTACCAGTTGAAGCATTACGATCTATACTATTCTCAAATAAAAAATCTTGAAGTGAATAAAAATCCAGATCTTTAGTTCTGGCAACAGTACAATGTTCTAATAAATGGGAAATTCCAGATTCATGTTTTTCTTCAAAAAAAGCTCCTCCAGCAGATAATGTTATTTCATATGAAACCTTATATCTATCGCATGGAATACTGAATAAATGAATGTTATCTCCTATTTTTTCGTATTGAACTTTTGATATAAGTTATGAAAATTTTGCTTAAATTGGGCAGAAGAGGACTCGAACCTCCATTCCTTGCGGAATCAGCTCCTAAGGCTGACGCGTCTACCATTTCGCCACCTGCCCGAATTGGTCTGAAATTATACTAGAAAAGTATAAAATTGACTATCATTATTATTATATTCACAATAGCTTCACTTATGATGTGCTTTTTTTTAATAAATATAATGATAATTATTTGTACAATAATTAATTAATTAGCTTTGGTAATTCAATATTATGCTTATAAAATTATGTTAATAAATAATTGTAAAATTCATTATTTTCATTTGACTGAGCCTAATATCTATTGAGAAAATCTTATACTCAATCAACTGAGGTTAATATTTAAAACAAGGAGGTATTAAATGTTAAATAATAAATTATTAAATTAATTGCCATGATAAGACCAATAAATACTGAAATGAATAATATTAGAAAGATGTCTAGAGAAGATGCAGGACGCAAGGGAGGTAAAGCTAATACAGCAAAACAAGACAAAGCACGAAGAGAAAATATTCGAAAAGCACAACAAGCAAGAAGGGAAATGGAATTGAGCTATACGCAGGATAAGTAGTAAAATATACATATTAATCACTCCTTTTACTATAGGAGTGGTGTCTCGCTCAGCAGTATGACATTTTTAGTTGTCATGGTGAGCCCGTAGAACCATGATGTTGGAATTCCAACAGTCGCCCTTCGACAGATGTCCGTTAGGACAGAGAGGTTATTGTGTTTATTTTGCCCCCCCTTTTCCTTTTATGCCTTCTTTAACTTCGCAAATTCTTTCGCCAATTTTTTAACTCCAGCAGAGTCAAATCTTACTGTAATAATTGAATTATCCGCACTTAATATTTTTCCCTTACCAAATAATTGATGCGTAACATTATCCCCTACTTCCAAATATTCTTCTTGTACAAAGTCATCAGGACTTTTTTCAACTTTACTTTCTACTTCATTTTTCTTAGCACCAAAACTAAAATTGGAATACGATTTTTGCGAAAATTCATCTGCAAAATCACTATATGCTACTGAGTGATTGCTTTTTGCCTTACCATATTTGGAACTATTATTTGATGTCGAGAAAGCTAATAGATTTTCTGGTATGTCTGCGAGAAATCTAGATGCAGGATTGGAACTTATTCTTCCAAAAATCATCCTTTGAGCGGCATATATTAAATGCAAATTTGCCTTCGCTCTAGTTATTGCAACATAACAAAGTCTTCTTTCTTCTTCGAGCTCATGAGGATCTGTGAACACACGACTATGTGGAAATAGACCTTCTTCCAAGCCCACAATAAAGACCATCTCAAATTCCAATCCTTTTGCCGCATGAATTGTCATTAATGTAACAGCGCCTTTGGAACTATCCTGATCATGCTTTGATTCTTGCTCTACGAGTGATACTTCAGTTAACATTTCTGTTAATGCTGTCGCTGGATCTAATTCACTATATTTGTCTGCGACAGAAAACAACTCTTTGATATTTTCTTTTCTAGACTCAGCTTCTGGTGTCCTATCGTCAATATAATTAATGTAATCTGTTTTTTCCAATATGTAATCTAATAATTGTGAAGGATGTAGTTCAATTGCTTTTTCAAAAAATATTTTTACCATATCTGCAAATGCTTTAATATTCATATTACTCGATATTTTGGCCAAAGCAGGATCTTCTTCTTTTATTGATTTTATATCGTCTGGAGTTAAATCAGCAATTATTTGAAGTAAACTAATCGCTGACATATTATTTTTTTCTGCACATTCCATCAAATCTGAATACGCCTTAGGTCCTATACCTCTGACTGGAGTATTTATAATTCTTTTTAAACTCGAATTATCTTCTGGATTATAAATAATTCTTAAATATGATAATAAGTCCTTAATTTCTTTCCTATCATAAAATCGTAATCCACCAACGAGAATATAAGGTAAATTGGATCTAATCATTTGCTCTTCCAAGCCTCTACTTTGTGCGTTTGTTCTATATAAAATTGCCACATTACTTAATGGTTTTTCTTTACCATAATTTTCATTTAAAAACTCATTTATTTTATTTGCAACAAACCTAGACTCGTCCATTTCATTTTGAGCCTCATATACTATTATTTTTCTTCCTTCGCCCTTATTCGATATCAATTTTTTTTCTTTTCTATTCTTATTTTGCTCTATTACAAATTGAGCCGCATCAAGTATATTTTTAGTACTTCTATAATTTTGCTCTAGTTTAATAACCTTTGCGTCAGGATAATCTTTTTCAAATGAAAGTATGTTAGAAATATCTGCACCTCTAAAACTATAAATGCTTTGATCTGGATCACCAACGACACAAATATTTTTATGCTTTGCGGAAAGTTGATTTACTAAATTGTATTGAGCATGGTTCGTATCCTGATACTCATCGACAAGTATGTAATGAAATAAATTTTGATATTTTTCCAAAACTTCAGGATGTGATGAAAATAATTTAACTGTATTCATAATTATGTCATCAAAATCCATTGCATTATTTTTTTGAAATGCTTTTTCATACTCATAGTATATTTTTGATACTGTTTGCAAAAAATATCCCTGAGCATATCTTTCAAATTCTTTCGGATCCTTCAATTCGTTTTTAGCTGATGAAATAGCACTATTCACAGCAGATGCTGAAACATCTTTGGTCGAAATATTCATATTTTTCAATATTTCTTTTATAACATCCTGCTGATCATTGGTGTCATAAATCGCAAAATTTGGAGAAATACCGATACTATCTCCATCTGCTCGTAAAATCTTCACGCAAACAGAATGAAAGGTTCCCATAAATGGCAATATTCCTCCCCAAGAATTATTACTTTCAACATCTAACAATCTGGAAATACGTTCTTTCATCTCCTTAGAAGCCTTATTAGTGAAAGTTACAGCTAAAATATTTTCATATCCTATATTCTTTGTCTTAATTATATAAGATATTCTGTGTGTTAAAACTTTCGTTTTGCCAGAACCAGCACCAGCTAATATTAAGACTGGACCTTCAGTTGTTGTAACACCATCATATTGTTCTGCGTTTAAGCCATGTAAAATTTTTTCTATTTCTGAGTCCATTAAAAAATTTTGATATCTAATTATAAAATCATTGTGAAATCCTCAGCACTTTATCATATTTTACAAAGAATTCGCAAAGTAAGCATAAAAAGTGATAATATTATGCTATCATTCTAATTATCTTTTTATTCGATGCCTAGCAAATACAAATTACGTAATCCAAAAACTATTACTAAATGCATGAAATCTTACCAACGTAAAACATCAAAGTTTTTTATATTGAAAAAAAATGATTCTTTTGAAACTAATTTTGTAATAATAGTTTCAAAAAAAGCTATAAAAAAAGCTACTCAAAGAAATAAATTAAAAAGACGAATTCGTCACATAATAAAAATTAATATTATTAATATACCAAAAGGCAATTATTGTATTATCGCAAAGAACAATATTTCTTTTATAGAATTATCTTATTCAGATATAAATGCTGATATTCTGGAAATGTTTGACACGAATTCTAGACTTATATAGTATATTATATTTTTTAATATAAATATTATGAATCCGAACCAGAATTTTCCTCAGGTCAATCCTAATCAGCCAGTTCAGCCATTACCACAGCAAAATCCGTATCCTCAGCAATTTCAGCCTCAACCTCAAATGAATCAACCAATGATGCCAAACGGTTACCAAGCACCTTATCAGTCACCATACCAAGTACCATTAAAAAAATCAAAAAAAGGCTTATTTATTGGACTTATAGTTTTATTAATAATTTTAGTTGGTGCAGGAGCAGCAGGATTATGGTTCTTCGTTTTTAGCAAATCTGCAGATAGAGAAAACTTACAAAAATATGGAGAAGCATATAACCAGATTATTGATGCTGGCAAAGCAACAAAAACTAGCTTATCAAAAATTGATACATCTAATACAACATTAGCTGAACAAATATCAGAAATAAAAACGATTTATAATGATTACAATACAAAAGTTACCACAGCAACAAAGAATTTGCCTGTTTCAACGGATAGCACTAAAGCTGTTAGTGATAAATTTAAAACTTTCCAAAATAATGAAAACGTAAATATCGAATTAGAATTAATAAATACAACGGCAGAAAGCGTAGGAACTTCATTCCAAAATTTATCTGCAAAAATGAATAATGTAAAAATAAGTTCTATTACAGATTTGAAAAATGCACAAAATATTTACGTGAGCGAACTGGATTCTGCAATTAAGGAATTTAATGGTCTTAATTTTACTAATTCAGATGTAAAAAAAATAAATACTGAAATAGTTACATTTCTTACAGACGTAAAAAATGAATTTAATGATTTTTTAAATGCAGTGTTGGACTACGCAAATAACACTTCAAGCACGACAGCATATTCCAAAGCTCAAACAGCTTATACTACTTTTCAGACAGATGTTACGAATTCATTATCAACATTTGAAACAAATGTAACAAAAGCATATTCAGTCTTAGATAAAAATGTTACAAAAAATTATGATTCTACAATATCAGAATTTAAATCAGAATATGATAAAGTAAAGAAAGACCTATCAGCTGATAAAGCACCTGGACTCAAGTAAATAATTATATAACTTAAAAAGACCTCTTAATGGGGTCTTTTTTATTCTTGATTATTTCAATAATCCTGTCTAATATTCAAATACTTAAGTAAACGAATAATGACAGAGAATCAATATGACACAATAATTATAGGATCTGGACCAGCAGGTTTAACAGCAGCAATTTATACATCAAGAGCAAAATTAAATACATTGGTAATTGGAGGCTACGTTTCTGGCGGTCAATTAATGATTACATCCGAGGTAGAAAATTTTCCTGGATTTCCAGATGGTGTTATGGGACCAGAATTGATGATGAATATGAGAAAACAAGCAGAAAAGATGGGAGCTAATATATTGGATATGGATGTAGATAAGGTAGATTTAAGCAAAGATATAAAAGAAATATTTGTTGGTGATAAAATTTTTACAGCTCCTTCAATAATTATTGCCACAGGCGCATCTGCAATGTGGTTAGGACTAGATAGTGAAAAGAAGTTTATGGGAAGAGGTGTTTCTGGTTGTGCTACATGTGATGGAGCTTTCTTCAGAGATAAAACAATTGCTGTAGTTGGAGGTGGAGATAGTGCGTTGGAAGAGGCAACTTTTTTAACTAGATTTGCATCAAAAGTCTATTTAATACATAGAAAAAGTGAATTTAGAGCAAGTAAAGTTATGCAGGAAAGAGTTTTATCAAACCCTAAAATATCAGTTCTATTCAATAAACGAGTTAATGAAATAATTGGTGATAAGAAAGTTAGCAGTGTCAAATTATCTGACACTATCGATAATAGTGAATCAACTTTGGAATTAGAAGGTGTTTTTATAGCCATTGGTCATAGACCAAATACAGATTTTCTGAAAGGTAGTATAAATATAGATGAAAAAGGTTATATCATACCTAAACAAAATTCTGATGTTAAAACCGATATAGAAGGGGTATTTGTTGCGGGTGATGTATTTGATCATCGTTATAGACAAGCTATCACTGCAGCAGGTTCAGGATGCAAAGCCGCCATCGAAGTAGAAAAATATCTTGAAGAAAAAGTATAAAAATGGCTAATATTGATAATATAGAATATGTGGTTCGCAATAGAAAGTTTTATAAATTCAAGCAATTTTGGAGACTGAATTGGAGAATAATTGTGTTATTACTTTTGCTACTTATCAGTCTAGCATTTATTTGGTGGAGTAATAATCAAGTTGATGAGAATTTCACCAATGTTTTTCAATAAAAGTGCCAAGGGCCAGACTTGAACTGGCGACGCAGGGATTTTCAGTCCCTCGCTCTACCGACTGAGCTACCTCGGCTAACAGGTGTAATAATATCACGGAATAAGCTCCACTACAACTTTTTCACGACTAAAAACAAACCAACACAACTCAATAAATCAACTCCCAGCATATACTGGGAGTTAAAAAACATTAACATTATTTCAAAGCAGCTGTAACAACACTTTCCATATCTTTGTAACTATAAGCTCCTGCAAAATTTGTATTATTAACGAAGAATCCAGGTGTACCACTTACCCCTAAACTACTAGCTAATGCTTGGCTTTCTGTTAATTTTTGAGTATATTTACCACTATTTATACAACTCAACATATCGTCACTATTCATAGCATCTTTTGTTAATTCTGCTAATTTTGATGCTTGGCTTCTATCGTTTTTGACAGTATTATTTAACAAATTATAACCTGCATTGCTCATTAATATGTCTTGTACGTCCCAGAATTTACCTTTTTCATAAGCACAATATAATGCTTCTGCACCAATCTGTCCGTTTCCATGCCCATTTGAATAGACCCATGCATATGATGCTTGACCTTGTTCAGTTAATTTTCTCATTTCTTCAACAGGCGAAACATATGTACCACCATCTTTCACAAGTAAGAATTGTTGGCCTGCTTGTTTATTTAGCTCTGAATTTTTACCACCAGCAATGTGACAATATGGGCAACTTGGGTCAGAGATTTCTACAAATAAGACTTTTCTATTTGCATCACCAAATTTTATATTATTACCATTAAAGATACTCTTTATTTGATCTAATGAAACTTGAGTCGTTGGTTGTGATGGCTGAGCAGTTGGTTGAGCTGCTGCAGCTTGATTAGTATTATTCGAACCATTAATAGAAAGTGTTGAGTCTTTGAGGCTTCTAGCAATTATTGAAGCTGAAATAATTAATGATGCCGATAATGCAATAGAAAGAAAGACTACTGACATTGGTAATAATAATGCGGCACTCAATGAATTTGAAACTGGTTTAATTTCTTCAACCTTTAATATATTTTCATCTAACTTTAATTTTTTTTCTTGAACTAAGTTATTAACTACTTTCTCTGTTGAAATTTTTAATTCTTTATTATCAATAATATCTTTTTTAGGTTCTTCAATTTGTACTGGAGCTTCGACACTTTTTACCAATTCGCTACTTACTATTTTAGGAACAAAATTATCTTGTTTGTGTTTGTTTTTTTTCTTTGCTTTCATAGACTTATAAATTTAAAGTAAGTTTATATTATCATCTTGTTTATGGCAATGGCGATACCAATATTTTACCGTCATTGTAGGATATTTCCTGTTTTCCAGTATCAGTTTTTAAACCGACCTTGGTCTGATTAATAAGTAATTCAATAGTATTATTTAGATTAGCTGGTCCTTCAATTTTTATTTTTGATTTTGCTAAAAGCTGAGTAGATTCTCCAGGATTAAATGATTTTTTAATATTTTCACCGCTATCTATTGAATATGTTAAGTCAAAAGATTTATTAGATATTGATCTAATGCTTATATTTAAGTCAGGATTAGGAGTAGTTTGTATGTTTTCAGAATCTTTTCTGAAAACTCTAATTTCTTTCACGGTTTCCTTCTTAATACCATTTTGAGCTACTACTATAATTTTATTTTCACCACTAACTAATTCTAAATTATAAAAATAGTTACCATTTTGATCAACTGAATTTATATTTTTACCGTTGATTTGTATATCTATAGCCTTACCTTTTTCTGCTACGACAACAACTTTTACATTATCTTGGGTTGTAGTGGACATATCTGCAGGTTCAATAATATCGAATTTTGGAGGAGTTGAAACTTGTATATATTGTAGTGTAAAGAATCCGATAACAAATACGACAAGCAAAACTGCAATAACGATAATGAATAATGACGATGATAATTCAAACATTGGAATTTTCAATTTTAGCTTAGTATTGGGATTATTTGTTTTATCCGATTGTTCTCTTCTATACACGGCAATTATATTATCTGAATTTAATCCTAAATAATTAGCATAATTTTTCAAAAATCCACGTGCCGAAGTTTGTGATTGGAATGACTTATAATCAGAATTTTCTATTGATTCAATATAGGAAGGTCTAATCTTGGTACCTTCGAATACATCATTTATTGTTAAATTTTTTTTAAGCCTTGATTCTTTGAGAATTTCGCCCGCTTTCTTCATCATATGAGTTAGAAAATTTGTAGCCATCAATTATAACATAATATTTCGTGTCGTTTTTTACTTAAATATATTTACTTTTTTAATGATATATCTACCAATCTCTTTACTTTATTTATATATGTCCTATATAATCATATATTAATAGATTTTATGAATAAATTAAAAAATACAGAAGCCACGACTCCATATAATATTGCTTATCGAACAATATTAAAAGAATACAATAATATACTTAGATTTTTTAATGAAAAATTGCTTCGCGTAGCCACGGCAGGTATGGTATTAATGTTGTCTGCTTGTGGTAATGAGACCGATGAATTCATTACTTCGACTCCAGTAGTAAATATGAATTTTACACCAGTTGCCATATATCCTCCTACAGCTAGACCCACCCTAACTAAAATTACTAAAACGCCATCTCCAACTCCCGATATTGTTAGGCCCACAAACACTCCCACAATAGAAACGAGCCCTTATGATCAATATATTAAATTAACACCTGTAGAAGAATCCGTAGAAATTTATAATGCAGGTGGTCAATTTTTAGAAACACAAATGATTACAAATGTTAATGTTTCACCAAGTAGTCCTGAAAAATGTTTATCAGATTCAGAAGTGCTAAAAGAAGGTTCTGAAGTTATAAGATTAAATATTGGAGGAAAAACTACGAAAGGAAATGTCAGCCATTCATTCGATAATGGTGTCGTAAAATCGATTCTTGGTCCTCATTTTGATGCTGATTGGAATACGGATGTAATAAGTGTAATTATAGAATATACTAATCCAGATGGAACGACAACTTCAGTTACATTTAATAGAGGTACTGATATTTTGACAGGCGGTGGTTTTGTATCCAAAGGTTCTCAATTTACTATGTTTGGAGAAACTAAATTTTCATATGACGAGAATGGCAATCCAATAATCGAATTAGTATATTTAGGATGTACATTAGAACCAGGAGCATATTTCAAATCTTCACAATATATGAGTTATTTGTATTTAAAGCCTGTAAATAAATATTTAACTAAATAATTTATTTAGGATTACAGCTTGTGCTAATTCAAAATATTGATATATAATCATCAAAAAGATGTCACATTTTATTGATAAAAAATATAATATTCTGGGTGTAGAGGTTGATGTTCTAACTAAGGATGCTTTTCTGGGAAAATTAAAGAATAGTATAGATAATAATACTAAAGAGGTTGTGTTCACCCCCTATTCGGAATTCATATACAAAGCCTGTATTGACGAAGATTTCAAAACCATACTAAATTCATCAGATATTAATATTGCAGATGGTGTATTTATTCAAATTGCTTCTGTGTATTTAGAAACTGTAAAAAAATCTAATGTAAGAATTATTAATTATATATTAATATTATTCTTAATTTTAAAAATGATTTTGAGAAAAGTAGATAGATCTATAATTTTTCCTGAATTATTATCTGGTTCTACTGAAGTCAAATCTATTTGTAAGTTAGCAGAAGAAAATGGCTACGATATTTATCTAGTTGGTGGCAGCCAAAATGTAGCCTATGTAGCTGCACAAAACATAAGAAAAGAATATCCAAATATTATTATATCTGGAATACAGTCTGGGAGTGCTTTTTCTGCTGATGACAAAGCATTATTAAACAAATTAAATAGAGCTAAGCCAAAAATATTATTACTGTGTTATGGAGCTCAAAAGCAAGAAAAATGGGTCTATAAATATAAATTGCAAATTCCAGCAAATATAACTATCTGTTTAGGCGGTACATTCGATTATCTTAGTGGTAAAAGGAAACTACAATCCAATTGGTGGAGTGAGCGAGGCTTAAATTGGCTTCATCGACTAATAACAGAACCAATTAGATGGAAAAGACAAATAGTAATATTTAAACTTCTATGGATATTAGCTGGTAAATAAAAGTCAGTCTCAAAACTGGACGTTTTATCAAAAAAAATTACTTTAGATCTTTTTTCGAGGCTAGATATTTACTTCGCTAGAACTTGCTTAACAATGTTTTGAATTGAAGCAGGATCAGCTTTTCCCTTTAACTGCCTCATAACCAATCCCATAGCAGGACCGACCATTATATTGGGATCTGATGATGCTAATATTTCTTTGACAGTAAGTAATATTTCTTCATTACTCATCAATTTGGGAGCATATTCCTCCAAAATAATAAGTTCTGACTTCTCCTTAGTTGCTCGATCAACATCATTTGCAGCTTCAAACTCTTCAATAGTCTCCCTTCTAGTTTTAACTTCTTTCAAAATAACCTCATTAACATCGTCCTCAGTCAATTCGTCATCTTTTTTATTTTTTGACATTGCAAAATAACTTATTGCGGCAAGAAGCATTCTAAGAACACTAGTTCTATCAGAATCTTTTTGTAACATTGATTGTTTGAGATGAGTTCGTAAATCAGATATTGTCATATTTTTTTTATCTATAGCTAATAATAACAAATATTCAACCACCACGCAAAAAGGCGGGTGCTGGTATGGTTGTCGTTATTCTATGTAATGCTGCTGAGCAGCATCTAACCTCTCTGTCACGTTAATCTGGATATCTCTCCTTTTTTAAAAGGAGAGAATTGGGGAAATGAACACACCCCGCCTTCGGCACCCCTCTTCCCAGAGGGGAATTTTAAAAATGAAACTTAAAATTTGTCACCCTGAGCTTGTCGAAGGGAATGTCACCCTGAGCTTGTCGAAGGGAATGTCACCCTGAGCTTGTCGAAGGGAATATCACCCTGAGCTTGTCGAAGGGAATGTCACCCTGAGCTTGTCGAAGGGCGACTGATAGAAAATTTTAAAAGTAAAGTATAGAATGAACACACCCCGCCTTCGGCCCCCCTCTTGTTACTAATCCTTACCCAGAACTATT
>JBAXGO010000035.1:0-11637 GCA_037139335.1 bacterium | reverse complement strand
CCGCTGAGCGGGCACCCTCCCGAGGGAGGGAATTAATACAGAACACACCCCGCCTTCGGCACCCCTCTTCACAGAGGGGATTGGAAAACACAAGCCCCTTCTGTCATTCCTGCAAAAGCAGGAATCCATGTATCCTCTTATCCCTTTCTATGTCATGCCGAATCCTCTGTAGTTTTAGCGTAAGAGGAGAGGGATCTCGTCGGATTAATTAAAAAAAATCTAGTTCAGTGGTATAACTTAAGAAAAAAAAGGCTGCAACCACGCAGCCTTTAGCTTCTAACACTACAAATCTATAATTTTAAAAATTCATTTGTGACATAAACAAATATACTTTCGAAGTCCATGAATCATGAGTTGGAGGACAATATATTGGACCAATACTATCAGGAGTATTATAACCCCTTGCATAATAAAAATTAGCTAAATAATCAAAATATTGATCTAGAGATTCATCATATGATGAGAATCTTTGAGATGTAAACCATCCCCAACAATTGAAATCTCTGAAATTGACACGACAAAATCCCGATTCAACACCCGATATTGCAACCATTAATCTAGCAGGAACACCATAACTTTCTGCAAGTTCTGCTATTTTCATACCGTAGCCTGCAAGCGGTGAATTTTTTGATGTTAAAAACCCATCGATTTCATTAGCTTGATTTTGCAATCTAGCAATTTTAGCTTGTTCTGCAGCAATTCTTTCTAGTTCTGCAATTTGTGCTGGTGTCAAAGGCTGAGGCTGAAGTTCTAATTCAAGATTATTTATTAAATAGTTTTTATAGTTATCGGTATTTAGATACTGATTTATCTCATGTGCTGAAGCAGCATTTGCATGAGTACTAAGTGGTAATATGAAAAATTGGAAAAAGAATATAATTAGTACAAGAGTTTTTACTCTCGCAATATTCATTAATTTATGTGTAGACACGAATAAAAAAATAAAATTAACCCTCTACTCTCCTTTATTGAATTTAATTAAAAAAAATAATTAAAAAAAATAATTAAAAAAAATAAAGTCTGCCTTGAGTGAGCGGACGTTAGAAACGAGTTACAATATATCTTGGATATACTTCAACGAACATATTTCCAACAGTCACCAGTATAGCATAAAGTTTTTAATGTTTCATTATTATGGCAAAAAGCATTTACTAATAAAGAACTTTATGCTATTTTCTCTTAATAAATTTCTTCTATGTTGAACATTTTTTCAACAATTAAATTTAAAAATAAACGTGCTTTCGCAGCACGTTAAATTAACACCTCAAAATTTTATATCCACTTTTTACAAATTAATTTTCTTTATAATAAGAAGAGGTGAAAGCAAGTTTTAAATAGGATATAATCCAATATTATTATAAATCCGCTTATTAATGCGGTATCATAACATTTGGACAGAACTGAATTATTTATTAAATTTTTACGATGTCAACATTAAAGGAACTTCGAGATGTCAGAATTGACAAATTAAATAGACTAAAGGAATTAGGTGTAGATCCTTTTCCAGCGAAGTCATATAAATCCGTTAACAATCAAATTATTCACGATGACTTTGAAAATTATGAAGGTAAGGAAGTTATAGTATCTGGTCGTGCAGCAGCAGTTAGAACTCATGGTCAGCTAGCTTTTATAGATTTGAAAGATATGAGTGGAAAAATTCAACTTTATATAAAACAAGATAATTTAAAAGATGCTGATCATAAAAATAGCGAAATAAATTTTGATGAATTAAATTTATTAGATACAGGCGACTTCGTTGAAGGTTATGGTATCGTAACAAAAACAAAAAGAGGTGAAGTATCTGTCGAAGTAAGTAAAATTAGATTATTAACAAAATCAATACGCCCTATGCCAGATGCATGGGATGGTTTGAAAGATAAGGAAACAAGATTGAGACGTAGATATCTCGATACAAATTTAAATAAAGAAGTTTTTGATAGATTTTTACGAAGAGCAAAATTCTGGGAAGCACATCGAGATTTTTTCAAACAAAATGGTTTTTATGAAATGAATATTCCAGTTCTAGAATCAGTAACTGGTGGAGCTGATGCCAATCCTTTCGTTACACATATGGATGCATTGGATACAGATTTTTATTTAAGAATTTCTCAGGAATTATTTTTGAAAAGATTAATCGGCGGTGGTTATGAAAAAGTTTTTGAAATCGGACCTAGATTTAGAAATGAAGGAATGTCAGATGAACATTTGCCAGAGCATATGGCTATGGAATTCTACTGGGCATACGCTGATTTCAATGATGGAATAAAATTTATTCAGGAATTATTTAGATATGTATATAACGAAGTTTATGGTACTTTGAAATTTCATATAAAGGGATTCGATGTAGATTTAAGCCAAGAGTGGAAACAAATAGATTTTACAGAGGTTATTAAAGAAAGATTTAATGTAGATATTTTTAACACAAGCGTGGATGAAGTTTATGCTGTTTTGAAAGAAAATAAAGTAAAACTCGAAGGTGAAAAGAATTTAAACAGAGGCATAGATAATTTATGGAAACTAATTCGTAAAACAATAGGCGGACCAGCAATTATGATTAATGAACCTAAATTTCTATCACCATTGGCAAAATCATATTTAAATAATCCTGAATTAACACAAAGATTTCATCCAGTAATTGCAGGTTCTGAATTGGGTAATGGCTTTTCTGAACTTAATGACCCGCTAGATCAATATAGTAGATTTATGGATCAACAAAAACTTAGAGATTCTGGAGATGCAGAAGCACAAATGATGGATATAGATTTCGTCGAAATGTTGGAATACGGTATGCCGCCTACATTTGGATGGGGACATAGTGAAAGAAATTTCTGGTTTTTCGAAGACGTACCTGCCCGAGAAGGAGTACCATTCCCACAAATGCGACACGAAGTTGATGAAGTGACGAAAGGAATATATCCAGAATTGTACAAATAATGTGATACAATACCCAAAATACACTGTAAAAGCCTAAGAATGGTGAAAAATACCGATAACAAAAAGAACAATATTTTTGAACATGGCGTTATTTCCGTGAAAGGAGCTAGGGTTCATAATCTCAAAAATATAAACATTGATATACCCAAGCATAAACTTGTCATATTTACTGGACTTTCTGGTTCAGGGAAATCTTCTCTTGCCTTCGATACTATTTACGCAGAAGGACAAAGACGATATGTAGAAAGTTTATCATCGTATGCACGACAATTTTTGGGTTTAATGGAAAAGCCTGATGTTGATTTAATTACTGGTTTAGCACCTGCTATTTCAATTGATCAAAAATCAGCCTCACACAATCCCAGATCCACAGTTGGTACTGTTACTGAAATATATGACTATCTTAGACTTTTATACGCACGCACTGGTCACGCTCATTGTTTCAAATGTGATTCAGTGCTTCAATCCAGAACAATTCAAGATATTGTTGATGAAATAATAGCCCTCCCCCACTCTCTGGAAAGAAGAGACGATTCTTCAATAAAAATAATGATTCTTGCGCCTTTAATAAAATCTAGAAAAGGAGAATACGAGGAATTATTTAGCAATTTATCAACCAAAGGCTTCGTCAGAGTCAGAGTTGATGGAATGGTTAGAAATCTAGAAGAAGAAATCAAACTAGATAAACAAAAAAAGCACAATATTGAGGCTGTAATTGATAGACTTGTTTTAGAAAAAAAACATTTATATTTAAACTTAGCATTAAACGGGAATGGAAGTGAAATTAATCCAGAAGAAGTGGAAGATTTCAAGCAATTCAGACAAAGGCTTACGGATAGTATAGAAACAGCCATTCGAACTGCAAATTCAGAAATGTATTTAACATACAGCTCAACTGATAAAAAAGGTAATGAAGTTTGGGAAGATAAATATTATTCTGAATCATTATCTTGTCCCAATCATCCTGAAATTTCATCACCAGCACTTGAACCAAATAGTTTTTCATTCAATGCACCACAGGGTGCTTGCCCAGTTTGTCATGGACTAGGTTCGATCCAAGAAATTGATGAAAAGCTTGTATATAGTCCCAATTTAACAATCGCAGAGGGTGCTATTTATCCATGGAGTAGATCTGTAGATGCAGATAGCTGGCATATGAGATTTCTGCAAGGATTGGCAGTTAAAATGGGTTTTAACCTAAAAATAAAAATGAAGGATTTGAAACCAGAACATTTGAAAGCTATTCTTTTCGGATCTGAGACGAAAGTAAAAATAACCATGGAAAATGGCAAATTTGAAGGTTCTTATGAGAGTAACTTCGAAGGAGTAATTCCTAACTTAATGAGAAGATACAAAGAAACTGACTCTGATTACATAAAAAAAGAAATTGAGAAATACATGCACAAAAAGTCATGTCCTGAATGTTTAGGTGCAAGGCTAAGAAAAGAATCTCTAGCAGTGCGTATTGGAGATCACAACATTTTAAATGTTACGAAAATGACAATATCAGATGCGAAAGACTGGATAAATGAACTGACTACATCTGAAACCTTATCAGAAAATGAAAAAAAGATCGCAATACAGGTTGTGAAAGAAATTTCAGCAAGACTTAATTTTTTACTCGCAGTAGGACTAGATTATTTAACATTATCTAGAACGGCTAGAACATTATCTGGTGGCGAAGCACAAAGAATTAGATTGGCATCACAGATAGGTTCTGGTTTAACAGGCGTTCTCTACGTTTTGGACGAACCATCAATTGGTCTGCATCAAAGAGATAATGATAAATTAATTGAAACGTTAAAACATTTACGTGATTTAGGAAATAGCGTTGTAGTAGTTGAACATGATGAAGATACCATGGAAGCTTCCGACTACATTATAGATATGGGGCCAGGTGCTGGCGAACATGGCGGACAAATTATTTCTTCTGGAAATTTTAATGAAATTTTACATGACGAAAATAGCATAACTGGTAAATATCTTTCTCATAAACTCACTGTTGGCGAAGAATATAACAATTTAAAAAATAACAATAAAATAGTTGAAAAGGGCGTAATAAAAATCATTGGTGCAACTGAGCATAATTTGAAAAAAATAAATGTTGAAATACCATTAGGGAATTTCGTGTGTGTAACTGGTGTTTCTGGTTCTGGTAAATCCACTTTGATAAATGATATTTTGGCTAAACATTTATTCAATTATTTTAACAAAACTAGAAAATCTGCTGGTAGTGTAGAAGAAATAGAAGGAAAAGAATTAATTGATAAAATGATAGTAATAGATCAATCTCCCATTGGTCGAACACCAAGGTCTAATCCTGCATCATATGTAGGTTTCTTTACTGATATTCGAGATTTATATTCCTCAACGAATGAATCAAAGATGAGAGGTTATAAACCAGGTAGATTTAGCTTCAACGTCAAAGGAGGACGTTGTGAAGAATGCAAAGGCGATGGAATGAAGAAGATAGAAATGCAGTTTTTACCTGATGTTTATGTCACATGTGATGTTTGCAAAGGAAAAAGATATAATAGAGAGGCATTGGAAATTGATTGGAAAGGGAAAAACATATACGATGTCTTACAAATGACTGTGGAAGAAGGACTAGAATTTTTTGATGCTCAAAGAAGAATTAAAAAATATCTTGAAGTTTTGAATAATGTAGGACTAGGATATATCCGATTAGGACAAGCTGCAACTACGTTATCCGGTGGCGAAGCTCAGCGTATTAAGTTGGCAACAGAATTATCCAGACGAGATACAGGTAAAACACTATACATTTTAGATGAACCTACGACAGGTTTACATTTCGCAGATGTAGATAAGCTTTTGCAAGTTCTACATTCACTAGTAGAGAAAGGTAATACGGTACTCGTCATTGAACATAACTTGGATGTCATAAAAACCGCCGACTGGATTATAGATCTAGGCCCAGAAGGCGGCGACAAAGGCGGTACCCTTGTGTATCAAGGCGACATACAAGGTATCGTAAAGGAGAAAAATAGCTACACAGGTCAATATTTGAAAAAATATTCAAAGTAAATTATTTCATCCATGGCTTTTCATGAATCCCTTCTAATAGAAAATCAATAGGTGCTGATCGATATTTTATAGTATTTGGTCTTATTCTCTCTATTGGCAAAGATTGTGGTGTAGGATTAGGTTCTGGTTCAGGTTCATAACTTGGTTCTTCATTTTTTCCTGTCTGACAACAATTGAATGGCGATACCATCATATAGACTATAAACATACTATTAAATAATGCAAAAGATACCATTCTAGATTTTTTACTTTCAATATTTCTTTCTATAAGACTTTGAGCTTTATAATATAATTCAATTAATCTTAGTGAAAAAGTGCTACATAATGCCCTTTTCAATAATGTATTTGGATTAATAGATTTTTCACGAAGCAAAATTGTCTGCAATTTTTCATGCAATTCTTGTCTACTTTTCGATAAATCGTTTAGAAGCCTTAACGTACTTTTCGATTCTCTCTGCCACCGGTCTCATACAAGTATTTTTTAAATCAAAAGTCCGGTATGACTCGACTAATGACGGTATTTTATTATTCATTTTTTATGGAAATTATATACGAGGTGCTTCGAAGGCATATATAATATATTATTTATATACTATTTTGTAAAGAGGAAAAATAGTTGTGATTTATTGATCTTTTTATTAAGTATCAAAATTAGAGTATAATTTATCAATTTAGTAATTTGATATGAAAATATATTTCAACGGAATTGGCGGTGCTGGACTAGCTCCATTATCATTATTAGCGAAGAAATTTGGTCACGAAGTTTCAGGAAGCGACATCACAGATAAAGGAAATAATGTTGATTATTTGAGACAAAATGGAATTAATGTTTCAGTACCTGGAAATCCAGATAATATTACAAATGATATTGATTTAATTATTTATACAGCAGCATCTGCGCCAGGCACATTAAATTATAACGAAATTGAAAAAGCGAAAGGATTAAATATTAGATGTGAAAGAAGAGGTTTTCTCATAGATTTATTAATAAAAAATTTAATTTCAATTGGTGTATGTGGCACACATGGTAAAACGACTACGACTAGTTTATTAACACATTGTCTAATAGAAATTGGTGAAGATCCTACTTATAGCGTTGGAGGGATTATGGAATCAACAGGGAAAAGTTCTGACGTAGGTTCAGGAAAATATTTCACATGGGAAGCGGATGAATATGCCAATCAGTTTCACGAAGTTCATATTTCGTATGCAATTGTAAATAATATTGAATATGACCATCCTGACTTTTTTAAAACAGAAGAAGATTATATTAACTCATTTAAATTTTTTATTGAAAATAACGTAAGTGAAAAAATTATAGTTAACACTGAATCATCAAATGTACAGAAAGCGATTATTAATATAGATAAAGATAAAATTATAACCTTTGGATCTAGTATTTCAAATGATTTTTATTTTTCAGATATACTAGTGAATAGTTCTGAAATGGACTTTATAATTCATAATAAAAATTTGGAATATAAAATATCATCACATTTACACGGTAGACACAATACATCGAATATAACTGCTGTATTTGCATTATTAATGTCACTTGGTTTCGATAGCGATAAAGTTATTTCAGCGATAAAAACATTCATAGGATCTGGTAGAAGATTTGAAACTATTTTTGAAAATGAAAATGTAAAAGTAATTTCAGATTATGCCCATCACCCAACAGCAATTAAAACAACAATACTCGCAGCAAAAGAACTTGGCATGCCAGTTACTGCAGTATTTGAACCACATCAATATTCCAGAATTAAGATACTTTTGAATCAATTCCACGAAGCATTTATAGATGCTGAGAAAGTTATAATTTTGCCTATTTATGCATCACGGGATCCAGACACAACAATTGTCACATCTGAAGATTTGTATAATGAAATTGATAATAATAATAAATATTTTTACAAAAGTTATAAAGATATATTAACTGATATTAGTAGCGCCCACATTAATAAAACAGTTTACTTGTGTATGTCAGCTGGTACACTTGATGACTTTTTGAGGAAAAATTTAGTATAATCTAAATAGTTGTTATGCATACGTAAAGTTTATGGTGAAATAAAAGTATTTAAATTTCGTTCTTTTATTGTACTAATTTTTATTTATGACTATTCATAACCAAAAGCCAAAATAGCTCAGTTGGTAGAGCGGCGGTATCGTAAACCGTAGGTCGCGGGTTCAACTCCCGCTTTTGGCTTTTAGTGATTTCCTATTAAAAAATATTTCAATGTCTACTGCACCTAGTGAGTATCCAACAGCTATTTCTGATAAAAGTAAATTATTTAATATTCTGGAAAAGTATCAGAATCCCTCTGATTTACCAAAGACACTTTTTGAAATAAAAAATTTATTAGGAGGAAAATATTGTCAACTTTTCACATCTGAACCTGATTTATTGCATCAAGAGACTAAAAGTAATGATAATCCTAAATTTTTATTTCTAAATGATTCTTTAATACCACCATCAAACGAGAAATTAATAGAACTCGATCAAGATTTAGGTTCAATAGGTAGAAACATAATCAAATCCTTACCCAATGACAATAATCCTTCGTCAGCTTGTAATCCAAAATTTGTTAAATTAGACAATGATCAAAGGGAATTATTGAATTTAAATAATAATCTACATAACACTGATTTAAAAGAGGCACTAGTAATTCCACTACGATGCCAAAATAATAATGCCTCAGGGTATCTAGTTGTCTATGGTTCAGAGCCGTTTTTATCTGATGAGGAGTCAATAACTAAATATTCTCATTTTAGTACTATGATTGCTGATATTCTTGATAATAGTAATACAGATACAATCAAATTGATTACTGGTTCACCAATAATTGCTGGTTCAATTATGGACTTATTAGCAGCATCACTGGAATACGATAATACTGACGGTAAATTTAAATTGAGCCAATTAGCAGAGTCAATGCTTGATGTTCCCGCTGATATTCTGAACGAGATTAATCTAGAAAATATTGTAAAAATAAAACAAGCTTTAATAGGAATCTTTCCTAAAGATAATCAAGTAAATGAAACAACCGTACGAATTGAAACTAACCAAGGAGTTAAATTTATTAGAGTAAAAGCAATAAAAGTAAATAATATTGTACATGCATTATTGGAAGATGTTAGTGAATTAGAAAAATTAAAGACAACAGATCCTATAACTGGCCTTCCTAACGAAGAGTCGTTATTGATGGTACTACAAAATAAAATGGAAAGAATTAATACCTCAAAGAAAAAGTTAAGTGTTATAAGATTGGGTATAAACAATTATAATGAAATCTTAGGATTTTATATGAATACACAAGAACCTAATATAAGAAAATTAATCTCTGACATGATTAATAACTTTGTAAATGCAAATTTTCTACCAAATACCGAAGAATTATTAAGTAGTGATATTTATAACTTACCAATAAGGGTATTTGCTTTATCAAATAATCAATATGGTATTTTAGTTGAGGAAGATATACAAAATCCTTCACTATCGTCTTTAGCCTTAGAGATATCAGTAGAACTTAAAAATATGTTTAAAACAGTTGCTAATTCAATATATGATGTATCTATTGGATACTCTGATACCTTAAACACCCAGAACGAGAGACATTTAATTAGATCATCGTTAAGTGCTTATGAATATGCAAAACGAAAAAAGTTGAAATATCCTGTTAGATATTCAACGTTTGTAGAAGATATTACTCTTCGTGAATTAGGTCATCGTTTATTTTATATCGAACATTTGAATTTACATAATTTTTACTTGTTAATTCAGCCAAAGATACCATTAAAAAGTATTAAAATAACACAGATAAATAGTCCTAAAAAAATATATCTTATAGAAAGTGAAATTGCAGGAGGAGAAACATTATCAAGACTGAGAAATGAAGATGAAAACATCTCTCCGAATAAATTTATTAAAGATGCTGAAGACAGTGGTCAATTATTACAACTAACAAAACATAATATTTCAATAGTTTTTAATAAACTTGCTGAATTTAAAAACTTCGGTCTAAGCTGTAAATTTGCTATTAATATATCCTGTGCACAATTAAAAGATGGTGATGCTGATTTAATATTTGCATATTTAAAAGAAAAGGTTGAAGAATATAAGAATAAGAATAATAATGCTTTTCCACCTGTAGATTTGGAAATTACTGAAAGCCAAGAAATAACGGATGAAGTAATAAAAAATTTAAAAAAATTATATGATCTAGGTTTTTCGATTGCAATTGATGATTTTGGTACTGGGAATGCAAATATAAATGTATTTAATAAAATTCCAAATAATTTTGATTCAATTAAAATTGATAAATTATTTGTAGACGGAATAGCTCAAAATGTGGTAAATGAAGAAGTTAAATCAAAAAATATAGAGACTTTAAAAACATTATTTAATCTAGCAAAAACACATAAAAAGAAAATAATAATCGAAGGTGTCGAGACAATTGATCAATTATTGAAAATTATTGATCTTGCAAAAGAATTAGACCTTACAGATATGATTGAAATACAAGGATATATATTCTCAAAACCAATAGATTTTGTAGAATTCAAGAAATTAAAAGCATCAGGCATACATAAATACATAGGTGTAGCTGGATAATTTTGCTATAGTCCTATATAATTACTATATATTTTTAATATTGTGCCAAGTAGAGAACCTAACGGAAAAAGCGAACCAAGCGAACAACAACTTAATGCTGTAGAACGCTTTAAAGCAACACAACAAGCAATCGAAGAAGTTGGTAAAGCATACGTAGAAAGTCATAAACCCACTACGCCAAATCCAGTTCAGCAACCTAGAAAAACAAATACTTTTTCTAAGCAATCATCAGAAAAGTCTAAAATTGGTTGCGGTATGCTTATACTTCCAGTTGCAATAATCGCTTTGTTTGGAGTAGCTTTATCTAGTAATTCAGGTAAAAAGATAGAAAATATTACGCCTGTACCTGCTACAGCTCCAGTTCCTACTAGTCGTTTAGATTATATGCTTGTACGTGTATCAGGCGTTGATACCCCCTTAGAATTGGGTAATATGACAACAAATTATGAAGGCTCTAAGGCAACAAATTGCAGTTTGGTTGTATATAAAAACGTTAAAACTAATATTTCTGGCAAAGAAGTAGTACTAAGATTGGCACAGTTTATAGCTCCCTTTCCACCAATTGATTACGGGAATGAAAAAGAAATAAGTTTAAAATATGTTGATTATGCGGATCTTACTTTTGATAACGATGGCAAAAAAATTGGAAGTGTTAAAGGAACATGCGGAGTAAAAGATCCTTTTACTTATGCTGGAGGATTTTTACCAGCATCTGGAACAAAACCAGTAAAGTAAATTAAACTTCATACAAATCCCTATTCCCATATCCTCTTAACCTAAGTGAAGAATTCGCACTTCGAACCTCAATGTCATGTCGCTGAGTGACATCTCTTCAAATTAATTAACGAGATTTCTCACTAACGTTCGAAATGACATCTTTTTCAATTCTATGTCATCCCACCCTTCCGCCGTATCTGTCATGCCGCTAAGCGGCATCCATGCATTCTTGTTGTCACCCTGAGCCCGTCGAAGGGAATGTCACCCTGAGCTAGTCGAAGGGAATGTCACCCTGAGCTAGTCGAAGGGCGACTGATGGAAAATCCAAC
>JBAXGO010000034.1:0-12277 GCA_037139335.1 bacterium | reverse complement strand
AAATTTATTTTTATTTCAGATAAACATTCTCTACTTTTTTAACAGTGTAGAATAATAAGGGCATTTTGAATATTGCGAATCCCCTTACTGACAAACTGCGCATTCTTCATTAGCCAAATCCCTGACTGGAGCAACTTGCGTAGCACCTCTCTCAATATTTTCAGCCTGAATTGCTGATGAAGACCTCACATAATAAAGTGTTTTAACACCTAATTTCCATGCTAAGAAATGAGCTTCATTCAAATATTTACCACTAATTGGTGTCGAAAAGAAAAGATTTAAAGAGACTGCTTGATCAATAAAAGGTTGTCGCTGAGCAGCTTGTTCCACAATTTCACGCATATTCATCTCATAACCTGTCCTGAAGACCTTCTTTTCCTCATTAGTTAATATGTCCATATGTTGGACACTTCCCTTTGCTGCAATAATGTCCTTCCAGACTTCAGTTGTATTCTTACCCTTTGTTTCTAATAATTGTTCAAGATATTTGTTCTTAACCAAAAAACTTCCAGCCAATGTTTTTTGTAAATAAGCATTTCCAGAAATCGGTTCAACACTTGGAGTAGCCTCATTACAAACATAACTAATACTAGCTGTCGGAGCAATAGCCATTACATACGTATTTCTTCGTGTACCACCATCAAGTGGAAGTCCTCTCTCCTTACCCAATTTCTCGGACGCATCCATTGCATGTTTATTAATATTTTCAAAAATTTCTTTATTTATAGCTCTTGCTGAAATTGTTTCAAAAGGAATTCCACGTTTCATCAAATATCCATGATATCCCATAACACCAAGTCCGATAGAACGTTCGTGTTTAACACTATTAATAGCTTTTTTGAATTCAACAGGATCTGCCATTTCGATAAAGCTTTCTAAATTATTATCTAGAGCTTTTACTCCTAAATATGTAATTTCTTCTATCTGATCTTTCCATTCATCATATTTTTCTAGATTTAATGATGCTAAACAACAAACTGCCGTTCTATCTTCAGTTGTAGGAAGTGTAATTTCACAACATAGATTGCTTTGTCTAATTTCTAGTCCCAGCTTTTTATGATGTTCTGGTCTAGCTTTATTAATAGTGTCGATGAAGATAATATAAGGTTCTCCAGTTTCTGCTCTAATTTTAAGAATTTTTCTCCACATTTCTTTTGCATCTAGTTCCTGAGAAACTGTTTTATAATGAGGATCAATTAATTTATAAGTGGTCCCTTCTTCAACGGCTTTCATAAATTCATCAGTTATAACAACACCATGATTGAGATTCAAACATTTCCTATTAATATCTCCACCAGTAGGTTTTCTCATTTCGAGAAACTCTTCAATATCTGGATGATCTATTCGTAAATAAGCAGCCGCAGCACCGCGTCTCAAACCATTTCTAGAAATAGCAATTGTTTCACTATCCATAATTTTGAGAAACGGAATAACACCTGATGATTTCAAACCAACAGCTTTCAAAGGCGCATTGTGACCTCTTAACTGAGACCAATCCGTACCAATACCACCTGCATATTTGGAAAGAAAGGCATTTTCACGATATATATCAAAGATGCCTTCTAGTGTATCTGGAACAGTATTTAGAAAACAAGATATTGGTAGACCTCTTTTGTTGCCTGTATTTGTAAGCACTGGAGTAGCTGGCATCAACCAACATTTTGACATTACATTATAAAGTTTCTGGGCAAATTCTTTTTCACCTCGGCACAAACCTGTAGCAACGCGAGCGAAAAAAGTCTGAATATCTTCAACTAACTTTCCATCACTATCGGTTAAAAAATAACGATCTCGAAGATTTTCTAAACCAAAAAAAGATATTAATTTATCATTATCATAATTTAACTTAATACTTTTTTGAATTTTTTTATCGGCAGTATAATATGGAGAGTCCCAACTTTTTCTTTCTCCCACTTCTTTTTTAACTTCAGCAAGTAGTAAATCTTTTGCTGCAGCAAGATCATTATCTGAGAGAGCATCTATTACTGTTTTATATTTTGCCATATTAGTTTTATAAAAAATAATTTATTGTATCGATATTTTCAAACCATCTGAATTTTGAAATTCACCATCATACTCTTTTTCAGAGTCAGAACTCATCTGGAAGAGATACATTTTTACAACATATAGCCCTGTATATATTTTAATTTTGTGATTTGAATTATTCTTCAACTGAAGTGTTATTTTCAAATCAGATCCAGGATCAATATGTGCATCACAAAAATGTGCCTGCAGTCCAATCTTTGCATACGAACCTCGAGTTTCGATCCATCCCATAATTCCATTTGGAATCTTTACCCTCTCCTTAGTACAAGCCAACACAAATTCATTTGGCTTCAAAATATACCCATCATCAATCATTATTTCCTGCTTCAAAATTTCATTATCATCGCTTTGTAAATCAATTGTTTGATCACTATCAAAAACGATTATTTTTGAATCAAGATGCAATTTTACACTGGATTCTCTTATATCATCGGAATCAAAAGGCTCTATTCCGAGCCTTTTATTTTCTATTAATTTTTTTATATCTTTATCACTTAAGACCATAGTTATATTTGTTATGGTGAGCCCTTTGATAAACTCAGGACAAGCTCTGTCAACCATGCTTGTTGGTTAATTTTTAACTGAATCAATCCCAATCGTCAGCCACCGCACCTTTTGCATATTCTGTAGCACGGTTCTCGAAGAAATTTGTATGTTCCTTCGCATTTACCATCACATCCAACCAAGCCAAAGGATTAGTTACGTTATATATTTTATCCAATAAAATATCATTCAATTTGCAGTCAGCAATGTATCTAATGTATTGTTTCACTTGATCAGGAGTAAGTCCTGGCACTGGACCAAGTTCAAAACACGTATCAATAAATTTATCTTCAAGCGCAACCATTGCTCTACATGCTTCATACAATCTACCTTTTAACGTCGTAGTCCAAATTCTTGGATATTCTTTCACTAGAGTTCTAAATAAATGACAAATTCCTTGACTATGCAACGTTTCGTCTCTAATACTCCAAGTAACTATCTGCCCTACACTTTTTAATTTTCCTTGTCTAGGGAAATTCATTAAGATAGCAAAAGAAGAAAATAGAGAAACACCCTCCATGAAACCACCAAATACTGCCATATTCATGGCTAGCTCCTCAACAGTATCGACATCAAAGGTATGAATATAGTCATATTTATTTCTCATTGATTCATAATCCATAAATGCAGAATATTCTTTTTCTGGTAAACCAAGAGAATCATTTAAATATGAATATGCCCAAACATGTACACCTTCCATCGCAGCAAATGCCGATAACATCATCTTTATTTCTGGTTTTGGAAAGAATGGAATTAAATTTGAATTATAATTATTATTAACTTCAATATCTCCTTGTGTAAAAAATCTTAATATTTGTATTATTAAATTTTTTTCTTCTTCAGTTAATTTAAATTTATAATCTGTAAGGTCAGGTTCCATAGGAACTTCAGTCGGCAACCAATGAGCCTGATTTTGCTTTTCGAAATATTCGAAAAAGTCAGGATACTCGAAGGGTTTATAAAAGGTCCTTGGTGTTAGCAAAGGACAACTATTCTGAATATTATTCATTTTTCTGCCTTTAAATAATTCGATACCTTCCCCCGAGGTGTTCGACGGGGTACAGTGTGTCATTAAACATTATTTGCTAGTAAAGTTCAATAAGGAAAAAAATGTTTATATAGATATAATTTGAAATGTTATTTTTCGAAAGCTAATTATCCGTTGATATAGATAGATATCTTTGTATTATTCTTTAACATACTTCAAGTAATCACTTTCAATTTCATGTGTTTCAAGTTGTGTATCGAGAGCATCACCAAAACATTTTTTCCACAATAAAAGACTTTCGTTTAAAGCTGATATCAAAAAACTTTCTTTTCTTTCCAACATAGCTTTGAATTCAACTGGAGTATAGACTATTGGATTAACTGGAATATCATTGCTATCACCTACTATGTCTAAAGCTCGCAAAGACCGATCTTGAAAGCGCAAATCTGTATCAGCTATAATAATAATATCTATATCACTATAAATATCATTATCACCTCTGGCATATGAGCCATACATAATAATTTCTTCAGGCTCAAAGGCGTCGACAAGATCAGTAACGACCTTTCTCAATCTTTGTAATAAGACCTTATCATATTTAGTATTTTTGTTGCTTTCTGTATGCATAGTTTCGCGTCATCTAAAGTAATATATGTGTGCGGTGCTTCAAATTCCCCAGGTACCAAAAAAGGATATCTCGCTATAAAGGTAAATACATTTAATTCTCTAACTTCAAAATACTCTCGCTTAAATCTAGGATCTATCCTTTTCACCATATTAACCAACGCTGTAAGTTTATGTATTTTTGGTGCGACACTACCATTTGCAACGATTATTGCCTTGATAGCTTTCTCAGCTGATTGTTCAGATATGAAACAAGCCCATTCATAATAACCTTCTTGAGCACATGAAACTGCAGCATCAAGATCATATTGAGCTTGAGCAAGCCATACTTTGTATCTTGGATTAAAAGACATTATAAATAATTACACATTACTTATAATATAGTATAACATTGAGAAGTATACAAAATTTAGAACACGTTTTAATTATGATAAAATTAGAAAATTTGAAATTATATGTTTTTTAGTCTTCTTAGAAACAAAAACTTCATGAGACTATGGGTCACACAAACCTTATCTCAGCTAGAAGCAACAATAGTCGATTTCAGCATTGCACTTGTATTTGCCAGTGCAGCTGTGGGAGCATTAGATATAGCAGGATCACAAGTACAATTTGGTCAATCAGCAACAGCCATTGTTTTTGCGCTTCAATTTTTACCTGCCCTTCCTGCATCACTTGCTGCTGGTTTAATATCAGATATTTTTGATAGAAGGACTTTAATAATCGGATTAAATATCTTTCGTGCTGTTTTTTTAATGATATTTTTCTTCGCTGCACATACTGGTACACATCTATATATTTTTGTTTTCATAATGGCAATTTGTATGCATATGTATGATGTCATAGAAAAAGCTACTCTTAGAAATGTAACTCCAGAAAAAGAACTAGGAATGGCAACGGGGCTTTTTTTATTCACGATGAATGCAACCACACTAATAGGTGTAGTAGCCGCTGGATTCTTAGTAAAAGCTGTAGGATTGCAGGCTATTTTCTTATCTGGATCAATTCTTTTTGCTCTAGCATCAATAGCATCTTTCAAACTTCCAAAGAATATAAATAATTTTTATATTGATCATTATGAACAAAATACAAATGTCCTAGTTGATACTCAAAGAGCAGTAACATCATTATTCGTAAGCCTGAAAGAAAGTTTTCATTATTTCTTAACTGTACCACCTGTTTGGATGTCTGTTATATTAGTAACTATTGTACAGACAGTAACTTTGATGATAGCTTCTGTTAGCTTTATTTATGGTAAAGATGTGTTGAACAGTAGTATGGAACAGGTATCTATCTACTTACTAATACCTATTGCAACTGGCTTAGCGATGGGAGGAGCATTCACAGCTGTTATAACAAAGAAATTTAGTTATAGAAAAGTAGTTATGTCTTCTTGGTTTATGTCATCAATATTATTATTTATATTTGGCGGAATCGGTTTCGTAGCAACAAATTTAAAACCAGGAATTTCTTTCGAATTTATCGTTTTTATAATTTTAATTGTCGTTCTTGGCTTTTTCGTAACTATGGTTCAATCACCTGCTTTGGAACTCATACAAAGATTTGCCAATCCACAAATGAGAGGAAAAATTTTTGGAATATTAGTAGGAGCAACATATACTATATCTGGATTATTAGTTGGTTTTTCAAGTATTTTAGTAGATTTATTAGGATCTCAAAAATTCATAATATTCATCTCAATTATACTCTTCATATGCATGTTTATTTTTAATAAAATTGTGCGAAAGGTTTTAGGAAAAAAGGATTTCATAGATTATTCAATTGAGGATAAAAGTATAAATAATTTAAATTCACAACAATGATAAAATTTTCAGTGTCAAAGAATAATTTTTGTAATATTTTGAAAGAGACGCTGAAAAATAACGGTTTTATGGTTAACGATTTGAATGATAATTCAGCATCAGATAATGAATTTTTAATTTTTTTCCAAGATCCATACTTAGATGATCATTCAGATTATTTGAACAAAGTATCAGCAGCAATAGAAAATTGTAGAAAAGAAGATGCATTTTTAATATACATAGACACAATTCATTTATACGGATATTCGGAAACGACCTGCGCAGACGAGAATTATAGACATCTACCAATATCCAATATTGCAAAATTAAGAGAAAATGCATACTTGCTAGTAAAAGAATCATGCATAAAAAAAACAATAATTAGATTACCGGACATTTTGGGTTATGGCTGTAATTATTTTTTTAACGACTTTTTCAATGGTTGGGCAAGTAATTTTTTGAAATGGCCAGCATCAACTTTTATTAATCACGAATTTATATTTTCAGACGACGCAGCAAAAATTTTATTGAATGTTATTGATAAAGTAACAAATCAACCGAATGTTTTATCCGATGAATATAATATTTCTGGAGAAAAATATACATTGGAAAGAATTGCCGCGACAATTAACGAAATCATAGGTTTACCTGTGAAAATAGATAAACTAAGTCCATTTATAATGTGGATCAATTCAAGAAAAAATGGTAAAAATAAGGCAATTTTCGAATCAGCATTTTTATTCCAAAAACCATTATTCCTATGTGGAGATAAATACGAGAAAGAATTTGGAAAAATAATCAGCACCGATTTATACGCTTCATTACGTGAAATATTAAGACACACAACCGGAGAAAAAAGTTAGCAGATACTAAGGAAGGAGCCTATGGTGAGATCTTATTATTCTCCACTTTTATTAAATGAGAGATGTCCGTTGGGACAGAGAGGTTAGATTCCTGCTTTCGCAGGAATAATAGAAGGGGCTTCCGTTTTTCAGTACCCTCTGGGAAGAGGGGTGCCGAACTTGTCTCCTAAAAATCCCTCCCCGCGGGAGGAAGGGTTTTGCGAAAGAAGAACTTGTGTTCCGAAACTTTAGTGTAGGAACAGGCAGGGTGTGTTCATTTCCCCTGTTCCAGTCCCCTCTGGGAAGAGGGGTGCCGAAGGCGGGGTGTGTTCATTTCCGTTCTTTGTTTTGAAATTTTCCGACGAGATCCCTCATTTCATTCGGGATTGTAGATGTTTAGTAATGGATAAGAAGCTATATAGATCCCTGCTTTCGCAGAAATGACAGATCCCGCGGGAGAAACCTGTGGTGAGCTCGTATTATTCTCTCCTTTTATTAAAGGAGATATGTCCGTTAGGACAGAGAGTTAGACCCGTGCTTATTGCCCTATCCTCTCCTTCGAAAGGAGAGGTGTCCCGCCTGCGGGACGGTGAGGTCAGTCCAGGGCTTTGCGTCGTTTGCATATTCTCACCTTTTAGAAAAGGGGAGATGTCACGCTCAGCGTGACAGAGAGGTTAATAAGGGGTTAGCACCACACCTGATTCCCTCCTCGGTAAGGATGGGAAAATTTTTCAAAATAATTAGTTTTTATTTATCCAAAACATTTCCTATCTCACAGATCATTCCCTCGCTCCATTTTGGTCCCATAATTTGCATTCCCAATGGCATTCCATTTTCAAATTTTTTATACGGTATAGCTAGAGAAGTAATTCCAACAATATTAGCTGTTACTGTGTATAAATCTTCTAAATACATTTTAATTGGATCACTTGTATTTTCACCAAGTTTAAATGCAGGACCTGGAGTAACGGGAGATATTATTGCGTCATAATTAGCAAAAACATCATTAAATTCTTTAATTAGTTTGGATCTTACTTTCTGAGCCTTACCATAATAAGCATCATAATAACCAGAAGATAAAACATAAGTACCAAGCATGATTCTTCGTTTTGCTTCCTGACCAAGGTTTTGTGTACGTGTAACAATTACATCTTCAAGCCATCCCTTACCTGTTTCAACATGATTTCCAAATCTAATACCATCATATCTTGCCAAATTTGTACTTGTTTCAGCCCAACAAATTATGTAATAAATTGACATGCCATATTTTGTAGAAGGTAAACTCACCTCACCCACAGTTCCACCAAGGTTTTTTATTTTTTCTGCAATTTCAAAATATGCTTTCTTAACTTCCTCATCCATTCCTTCCACAACAAAATCTTTGGGAAATGCAAATTTAATTCCATTTAGTGGAGTCTCTGTATTTTCTTGGCTAATGATGACTTCTTTTTCTTTAACTTTTTCTTCAAGATTCATAACAGTTGCATCGAAACCATCTGTGCCTTTAATAATATTCAAAACAGTCTCAATATCTTCAGAAGATTTGGCCATTGGTCCAACAGTATCCAGAGAACTAGCAAGAGCAATACAACCATATCTTGGAACTTTCCCATAAGTTACTTTCAGTCCATGAATACCGCACAATCCAGCAGGATGACGAATTGAGCCTCCTGTATCTTCACCAATTGCAAAGACACATAAATCAGCAGCAACTGCTGCAGCACTACCGCCAGAAGATCCGCCAGGAACTCTGGTAATATCATGTGGATTTTTAGTTGGCCCGAAATCACTATTTTCGGTGCTACTACCATGTCCCCAAGCATCCATATTTGCCTTACCTAGAAGGACACCACCAGCATCTTCTAATCTTTGTACAATAGTTGCATTATATGGCGGAATAAAATTTTCTAAATATTTAGCACCAGCTGTAGTTCTCACATCCTTCGTGCAAAACGAATCTTTAAGACAATAAGGCACCCCAAGTATAGGTGATTCTAAGTCAGAATCTAACTTTACTCCATTCTTAAGTTTTTCAATCTTAACCTTTATTTTCTTATCTGCCTCTTGTGCCTGATTAATTGCGAAGTTTTCTGCAATTGTTAAAAAAGCATTTAATCTTTGATTTTCTGTTTTTATCTTTTCTAAATAGTATTTAGTAAGCTCGACAGATGAAATTTCGCCTGAGTCCAGAAGTGCTCTGGCCTTTTTAATTGTGAGATTCGTTAGATCCATAGTCATAAAAAATGATAGACGATTATAGCTTAAAAAACATTATTGTAAAAATTTACTCTGAATTCATCATTCGTTAATCACTTCCAACCGGCCTAAATCAACAATTCTATTTATCCCAATTTTATTTAAGAAATATCTATCATGTGAAACCACAATCATAGTGCCATCATATGAAGCAAGAGCTTTTTCAATAATTTCACGACTTGGAATATCCATATGACTTGTTGGCTCATCTAGAAGTAAGAAATTACTTTTTCCTGCGAGGATTATAGCCATCTGCAAACGAGCTCTTTCTCCATAGGACAAAGTAGATATATCCTGAAAGACCTGATCTCCTGCAAAAAGTACGTTATACAAATAAGTTCTAGCATCACCTTCGTTCATTTCAATATATTTTAGAAATTCTTGTATCACAGTTTTATTAGGATCCAGCAAATCATGCTCTTGGGAAAAATAAGCAGGAACGATACTATCTCCCACACTAATGCTCCCTGTATAATTTTGTATTTCACCAATTATTATTTTTAGAAGCGTACTTTTACCAGAGCCATTATTCCCAACAAGTGCTATGCGATCCCCCTTTCTAACGCTTAGATTAAAATTATTAAGTATTTTTTTATCATCATATGAAAAAGTTAATTTTTCGATATCCAATATTTTCCAGCCAGACTGAATATTATGAATATCTATTTTAATTTTATCTTTTAGAATTGGTTTATCTGGCATGTTTTTCTTAATATTGTTTTCAATTTTATTAAGAATTATTTGTGCTGTTTTAGCTTTTTTACCAGAGACCTTCCTCACGACAGGACCTTCCCATCCCCTAATAAATTTTTTATCCGTAACCCGAGCTTCAGATTTTTTCTTACCCGCTTCTTTTGATAATCTATCAATTTCCTTCATCCTAGCCTTATAAATCATAAGGTCATTATATTCCTTTGTACTTTTCTGAAATAGATATTCATCGTAATTACCAAGGTATATAGGATATTTTTTATTTTCTAAATCGAGAATTTTATTACAACAATTGTTTAGAAATTCTCTATCATGAGAAATAAGCATTACAATTCCCTGATAATTTTGTAAAAAGTTTTCCAACCACTCTACAGAAGCAACATCCAGATAGTTTGTCGGCTCATCCAATAGTAATAATGAATCTTTTGATAATAGAAGTTTACCTAATTTCAATCTTGTTTTTTGACCACCACTTAATTCTTGCACTGATTTATCCAAACTAATATCAGATAAGCCCAATTCGATTAAATAATTAGGAATAGAGGATAAAATATCATAACCACCCATTTCATAAAATTTCTCTTGTAAAGCGAGATATCGATCCAAATCCACAGGTTCAACGGACGATAACGCCTTCATTTTATTATAAATAGAAAAAAGTTCAGCGTGAAATGAAAGAAAATATTCTTCTACATTTATATTTTCATAACAAGGGTTTGTATATTGTTTGTATCTTGAGGGACATAAATCAGATTATCTTTTTCTGAAATAGATATAGTCCCCGAAGTTTTATACTCCAGTCCTGCGATTATTTTGAATAAAGTACTTTTCCCTTCACCATTTCTGCCAACGACACCTATTCGATCGCCTGAAGTAAGATTTAGAGATAAATTTTGAATTATATTTTTGTTTCCAAAATTTTTGGAAATATTTTGTAATTTTATATACATAGCATTTACTAATTAAGTAAAAGCCCGAAAAGCAAAGAGTGGATAATTTGGATGCAAACACTTACAAATGCCTCGCAGGCGAAAATTGGTAAGGTTTAACAATCCATGTTTATGAAGTAATTATTTATACGACATTATAGCATCAGACAAGCTTTTTTGGCTTTGGAATGAATATTGAGAAGCATTCTATTGAAATATCATAATCAAGAACGAGATTTCTTACGAGCCTGTCCATATAAAAATAAGGATTCGAAATGACAACTAATAGAACGATTAAGCTCCCGTTTAAATCATTTTTTCCATTTTTAAGCTATAATAAAGTGTAATTAAGATAAACATGCAAAGAAATTCCGTAAAATATTCTCAAAATTTTTTGAAAGATCCACAGTTAATTAATAGATTGATTAAAAACGCTGGTATAACAGACACCAACATAATAATCGAAATAGGTCCTGGAACTGGCATGATTACCAGAGAATTAGATTCTATAGCGGGAAAAGTGACGGCCATCGAGAAAAACGAGAGTTTGTATTTGAAATTAATTGAGGATAAGAAGAAAGGAGAATTTGGTAAAACTATTTTTGCACAAGGAGATTTTTTGGATTACAAGCTGCCAGCTTGGCCTTATAAAGTTTTTGCTAACATTCCATTCAATGTCACTTCAGATATCATTAATAAGTTAACAGACGCAATTAATCCGCCTGACGACTGTTTTTTGATAGTTCAACGAGAAGCCGCTGAAAGATTTTGCGGTAAAAAAGAAACGACACAAATTTCAGCACTACTATACCCTTTTTTCGAAATGGATATAGTCTATTTCTTTTCCAAAGAAGATTTCAATCCAATACCAAATGTAAATATTGTTTTATTGAGAATTAAGAAAAGAAAAGAACCTCTCGTTGTAAACAAAATCGCATATAGAGATTTCATAGCGTATAGTTTCAATGCTTTTAAGCCAACATTAAAACAAGGTTTGCGAAAGGTCTTTTCGAATTTACAATTTAAAATATTATCTAAAAATATAGGATTTTACATCGAAGAAAAACCCACCGAGTTAAAATTCAAGCAATGGTTGCAGCTATTTGAATTTTTTGAAAAGAATATGAAGTACGAAAGAAAGATATTTGTAAAAGGTGCTTATAATAAATCTAAGACACAAAGCCAAAATATCGAAAAAAATTATAGAACAAGACTCATATACAAGAAGCCACTTTAAATAACAAACCGTCAAAGTTGTGATACAATCAGGAAATTGTCGGGGTGGCGAAATGGTAGACGCGTAACGTTCAGAGCGTTATGTCGCAAGACATGGAGGTTCGAGTCCTCTCCTCGACACCATTTTGTCTCCTATATTCTCTCCTTTTAAAAAAGGAGAGATGTCCCGCTTAGGGACAGAGAGGTTATAATCAGTTCACAATTAAAGTACATTTTTCAGCATTTTGTCGCTTAGACAAGTCAAATCCTCTCCTCGACACCATTTTGTCTCCTATATTCTCTCCTTTTAAAAAAGGAGAG
>JBAXGO010000033.1:0-12545 GCA_037139335.1 bacterium | reverse complement strand
GGTGTTGTTGTTTCTTTAACACCATCATCAAATTTTTTCAAAACTTCACCAATTTTTTCTGCACTATTATCATTACCTTTTTCCTGTTCTTTTTCTTGAACTCCTGTCAGAACTTCAACTCTCTTTTGGTCACCATTCAAATGTTCAGATTCAATTTCATTTTTCTTATTTGCATCAACACTTGCATCTTTATTCAAATCTGTAATTGCTGAATCAAATCTATCTTTTTGTTCACTAACTTCTTTCAAGGCTGTCTGTACGTTATTTGGATCATTCTTTTGAACTTTTTCAAGTTGTTTAGTTCTTTTGTCCAAAAGTTCATTTTCATATTTAGCTTTATCAGCTGATGACTTAAATGTTCTTTGTACATTTTCAACTGCTTTTTCTACAGGATAAAAAACAGATCCCGGAGTTGCATCAGATGATGCAAACACAACACCAGTTGTTAGTGTAAATACACCAGCAGTAATTCCTAAAATAATTGCAGCTTTTTTTCCTATCTTCATTTTTATTATATTTAATAAATTAGAACTATAGTAATTACGTGATTTTTTTTCATTAGTTACACTTTCGTTAGAAAGTCTCTTGAAATATGACAAAGTAGAATTTTGCCATTCTGATGATGGAGTAAATTTTTGTGATTGTAAAATTGTTTTTATTTTATTTTTTTTCATTTACTTCTACCTTTAATTTATTTAATGCTCTATGTACGGCCACCTTTGTTGCAACAATATTTTTTTTGATAATCTGCGCTATTTCTTCTATTTCCAATTCATCAACATATCTCAGTACTAACAGATCTCTTTCTTTTTGTTTAAGTCTTTCCATACTATTAATAACTTTTTTGTAATCATCACTAATTTCAATCTTTGATATGAATTCGTCACCTGCTATTAACGACTCATCCAATTCTATAGTCTGATATTTATTTTTTCTAAAATAATCAATCATCAAATTTCTAGCAATACGGAAGAGCCATGTTTTCAAAGAAGCTTTTTCACTATCATATTTATCTCTGTTATTCCAAGCTTTGATGAATGTTTCTTGAGTTATGTCTTCGGCAACTTCCTTGTGGAAACCGCATCTGACGTATATGTATCTATAAATAAGCACATTATATTCTGTAAATGCTTCTGTTATGTCGAATTTTGTATCTTTACTATCCATCTTAATTGATTACGTAATTAATGAAATAAAGTTACACTAATCATTTTTTTTAAAATATCTTTTGATTCTTCCAAAAAATTTGATGCTAAGTAGAAACTGTAATGAATAAATAGTATTTATGACAAGTGCTATGACCACACCCGCCACAACTAATAAACCAATGTTGGTTATAAAGTCGTTAAACGATCGTGCATAATACCAAATACAGCCCCATATTAAGAAAACTAATGATAAAGTTCCATATCTTGGAATCCAAAATTTCTTCCAATGAAGATCGTATTTTCTGGCAAATGGCGTCATGAGACAACTTGTATATGCAGTATACGTACCAATAATAGTTACGCTAATTGGGTATTTTTTATAATATTTCAAAATCTTTTCAGTTTTTGATTCTTCGGGAATTTTGTGAACAAACCATAGCCAGAATTTGTACATTTTGGTATATGCCACAATATCTGCAATAAAGCCAAAAATAATAAATGAAATAATTACAAGTGATAATTCCCACAACGATGATGAGAAGATACATGCTAGGGCAAATATAGGTAGCCTAACAGAAATCAATCCAATAATAGGTGTATTACGCAAGAAGGCAAAAGGCGGGATAACAAGCCATATAATTGGTAAGACAAAAGGCTTGATAGCATCAACTATCTGCAAAATATCTAGTCTAAAAAAGTTAAGGAAGTCCATAAGATTAAAATCAGGAAATATTATAGCAGGTCTATTATATTATGTACTTTTTTTATAAAAACAAGAAAAATGTGCTAGAATCGGCCATATTTATTCCATATTGGCATATTCTGAGTTTACAAGAGATTATTCTAGCGATAGAACGGGTTGTGTCTGGTACGAAGTCACAACTTTAGATTTTTCAAAATTGAAAGGAGTTTACGAGGAGGTTATAAATGTAACGAGAATTTTAACTGATCTTAACACTTTGAATGCAGCTCTTGCTGGTATTATTCAACTAGAAGATACTTATGCTAGCAATGGTAAATTAGACTTATCTTCTTTAAAAGATAACGAAATGGATCATTTGAAAAGCCATGAATATTCAATTTTGATATTACCATGGCTAACAAATTCTTTAGCAGAAAATTTACCTAGAACAATAAATAAAGTTAATAAAGTAGATGTACCTATTCATAAAAAAAGTTATTATTATTCATTTGTTCTAGATACCACAAAAAAGTTAATGTCAATGTGTAATCCTCCGACTGGTAAAAATCCAAATAATTTTTGGACTTTACGGCATATGGAAGAATTAACCAACAATTATAAAAATGCCGAATTAGGAACGAAAGACTTTAAAAATTTAACTAATGTAATAGGAAAAGCCTTTCCAGAATGTACTAAAGTATTGGCTCTTTCTGGTAGAAGTTTTTTTGCATCTTTAACGAAGCCAAAAATTACAGCTAACATAAGATATATAGATTAATATGATCAGATTTAATACAAAACATTTAAGCCATACGTCTGAATGCCTATGGCATACAGGACATACCGTGAATTTTACGACACTGAATGATAAATATTCAGAGATATTAGATACAAAAGATGGAATTAATTATAGAAAAGCCCCCAAAGATTACGAAGCATTATCAAGCGTTGTATCAGGCCTAATAGAATTAAAGCAGTTGTATAGCCCTCATTCTTATGCACTGAATTTAAGCACGATGCCTCTTAGAGAATTTAATAAATTTATTGTAGCACCAAATTCATTATTAGTTTTACCATGGCTGACAACAGAATTACAATCATCATTGAAAGATATATAATCAAGCAGAATATGATCTTTTAGTACGACACATGGCACGAGCCTTAGCAACTATGTGCTATCCATCTAAATTTTTTGGAAAAAGGTGGAGCTTATCCAGCATGAAATATTTATGCGATAAATACCCAAGTGCAAGAGTAGATTCAAAAAAGCTTGTATTGATGGTTCAAGAAATGCCAAAAGGATATGATACTGGCGTGAGATTTCTTGCTCTATCTACTTTCAGATTATTCAAAGGATTAGATAATTCAAAAAGAATAAATATAAAACAAAAAGATTAGATTCCCTTTATAGTTCTAAGTATTTCAACAATAGTCTGCACATCCTGTTCATTTGGAATTTGTGTAAAATCTACCGTTACTAATATTTTTTTCAAAACAGAACTAGGACCAGCAATAATTCCTACATATTCAGAATCACTCTCATTATATTGAGTTAATACATAATTGAATACTGCCTTGCCATCTAAGGTTCCTAATCTCAATATATTTTTTTTGCCATCTGCTGAATATGGATAATCCTTGATCTCACAACTAGCACAGCCTTTCTTGGGGAAATATGCACTAAACTTAATACTCGTTGTCATCTCCTGATTATTCAATATTATGTTATTGATTGAATATAAATTATCATCACATTTATTATTGTCCTTCAAATCATATTCCTTACATTTGATGTCAAGATTTTCTGATGAAGCCACCCAGGTGAGAGGAACATCTATTTTAATTCCAAAATCAGACAATAAATAAGTAGAGCTCGTAGAATTTGATGAAATTTTAATAGCTTTTTCCACAGGCAATTCCTGTTTCGTAATAACAACATTTGTCTGTGTAGTTCCAACCAATACGCCAGTAAAAAAGACCACTATTACAATTAATACAGCAACAATACTATAGTAAATATTTAATTTTCGGATTTTATCTATTATTTTCATTTTTTTTTACTTAATTTTCGATCTTGTTTTTCTATGTAAAACACAAAGCCTAGAGCTGAACAAGCTTGCTTAATATCTTCGATTGCATTCACAATATTATTATACTTTTGTATTATTTCGTCCACAAATCTCTTAGATCCAACAGAATAGCGAATAATCCACTCATCATGTATATTCTTACTCATTAGAGGCATATCCGGTCCTGTACCACCGCCATTTTCAGGATTCGACGAGAAATAATTTGGAGGTATTTGAGAAGATCCTCCTACTAGAGCCTTTTTATGTTTATTACTAATTTGAAAATCAATATCCCGATTTTACTACAAAAATTCATTTAAATGAATGTTTTGTCATACCGCTAAGCGTTATCTGGTATTACTGAACAGTATTTATGAATAGAAATATTTATGAAATCTGTTGTAGTATTGTATTATCAAAATCTCCAATATAATGAGATCTTATTATGTCTATATCCTTGCAAACAAAAAGAACGGAACACTTTATGTTGGTGTCACAAGTGATTTATTAAAAAGAATTTATCAACATAAGAATAAAATTATAAAAGGATTTACGTCTAAATATAATATAAATAAATTAGTATATTTTGAAACATATGATGATGTGAAACAAGCCATTTATCGCGAAAAGAAATTAAAAGAATGGAAGCGAGAATGGAAAATACGTTTAATAGAAGAAAAAAATAATGGATGGGTAGATTTATCACTAAAATATAGCAATACTGGATCCCTGCCTACGCAGGGATGACAACAGGTATGATAACAAGAATGACAGCAGGTAAAAAACTTTTAGTAAAAATCTAATATTTGACACCTCATCAAATGTACTCTAATCTTATTTATATTTAATTTTAATATTATGGCTCAGGAAAATATCGTCCCAGAAAAGACCGCCAAAGGATTGATTAAGTTTAACTTAATAATGGGCTTCATCCACCTAATCCAAGGTTTCCTCATGATACTTCTCAGCAATAATTTTTCTTTGCCAATTACGACAAATTTCTTGGGACCAGTAGCCAACGGTCATGGTGTAAATACTATTACAGAAACTTTGGTGAATATCAGAATAGGACCTTTCGTTGCAGCATTTTTATTTATTTCGGCATTTGCACATTTCACGATATCAGCACCAAAAGTGAAGAATTGGTATGTGAAAAATTTGGGAAAGGGTATCAACTACATCAGATGGTATGAATATGCATTCAGTTCGTCATTAATGATCGTAATAATTGCCATGTTATGCGGGATTTATGACTTCGGTGCATTACTTTTAATGTTTACATTAAACGGGATAATGAATTTATTCGGATTGATTATGGAAATTCATAATCAAACAACGAAGAAAACCGACTGGACATCTTTCATATACGGTTGCATAGCTGGAATAGTGCCATGGATAGTAATAACTATTTATTTCATAGGTGCCGCAGTAAATACAAGCGGTTCAATTCCTACATTCGTATACTTCATACTAGGCTCATTATTTTTATTCTTCAATATTTTCGCACTCAATATGTACTTACAGTACAAAAAAGTAGGGAAGTGGAAAGATTATTTATTTGGAGAAAAAATATATATAGTACTAAGCCTAGTAGCGAAATCTGCCCTCGCCTGGCAAGTATTATCTGGAACATTAAGAGGCTAAATTTAATCTATTTAATAATCCCGCTTGATGTGGCAATGACATATCTTTGATCTGCTTCATCGTTCAAAGCCTCATCAAGAACTTTGATAGCTTCAACTGAAGTTAATTCAGTTAATCGCTCCTGATCAGCGTATTTTAGCATGTATTTATTAGTAGTAAAGATTCGCTCTCGATAAACTACAGTCGCAGGGTGTATTAAAAAGCCGTAAAATTCTTCACATTTATATTTATAATTGATATAGAAGATAACTGCCTTCATAAGTAAAAAGCCATAGCCATAACCTCGTTTGCGTGGTTCGACCACTAAATTTTTGGTAAAGCCATTGGATAGAGATTGAACATAACCAGTATCATTACTCAAAGTAACTAGGTCATAATCATCACTTTCGCCAACTACAGTTTCAATATCATAATCATACACAACTCCATCATGATTAAATGAAAAAATAGAATTAGTGACTTTTTGAGTATTAGAAAATTGAGGCATGATAAAAAAAGATAATCATTATTATACATTAAAAAGATAGTGTTTGTCTTCAAATACATGCACTAAATTATTGAGATTAGGCTTACGATATACCCATCCTATTCTCCCTTTTATTAATTATTCACCCCTTTTAAAAGTGATAGCTCAAATTATTTAATAATATTTTTTATAACTATCTAATACGTAATTAGCCCTTCGACAGATGTCCGCCGTGACAGAGGGGTTATTGCTTTTTTCCCAATTCTCACCTTTTATAAAAGGGGAGATGTCCGTTAGGACAGAGGGGTTATATATTTATTTATTCCTTTTGGCATTCAAGTTTTCTTACAGTCGCCCTTCGACGAGCTCAGGGTGACAATTTTTAAAAATCCCCTCTGTGAAGAGGGGTGCCGAAGGCGGGGTGTGTTCATTATATTATTCTCCCCTTTTATAAAAGGGGAGATGTCCGTTAGGACAGAGAGGTTAGATTCCTGCTTCTTTTAGAAAGCACTTCAAACCGTCAAATACTCTCTCCAGTTCCTAATAAATTAGCATCCATGATATAATACTAATTATCTTTTTTTCTAATAATTAATGCCAAGAATTTACGCAGTAAAAGACCTGGAAAGAGGCCGTTATGAATGGGAATTAGGCTCGGATGCCGTGCCTATAGCAGATGTTCAAGACATTCCTGGAAAATATACAACTAATACATTGCCATCTGAAATTTTTCCACAATTATCAAATAAAGAATTTCATTTAGAGTTAATAAAAAATGGAAAAGGAAAAATAACAACAGCTATATTACATATAGCTGGAAGAGAAAAAGCATTACGTATAGACATAAGTCAAAAAGGTGTTAAAACAGGATTAGGCGATGCAATGTATGACGGCTTAACAAGAGTTTATTGCTATTTAAATAATCAACCAACTAAATAATTTCATTTTTTGTGATTTTATTAAATAAATTTCGCTATAGATTCATCGACAAAATATTCGTTTTTCAACTCTTTAATTAAATATACCATTTCATCTTGATCAACTCCACGCTTACGACATAACGCACGAGAACCATATAGCAAAGTACCAGTCTTAATTTTATCAATTCCAAGATATTCTAATATTACAAGTTGTGATGAAACTAAAAATTGTGCCAATCCATTTCTTTGAAATTTATCATCTACTTGCAAAGAATTTGACGAAGACCATTTTTTATCAGCTTACAACCCTATAATTTCCATTACCCAAAAACTTCAAGTATCCATAGTCTCTTAATGTTTGAAGTTGCTGTCTTATTTTATCTTTTATAAAATTATTATTAGGATGTAATAATTTCAAAGAATCTTCATAACCATAAATATCTTGTAGAGTAAAATCTTTTTTATTGATTAAATCTATACATTTCATAATATCCAAAAGCCATCCTTTCGCCTCAATTTCTTTCGTTTGATTTAAGAATTCAACACTCTTCCAATTATCTATAATTAAATTTTTTTCCTGAGCTTGTTTATTTTTTATGTAATATATTTTTCCACTAGCAGGTATTTCGCTAATGATAATATTACATCCTATCCATCCATGTCTTTTGGCTTCACTAGAGAGAGGTTTTCTTTCTTCAATAATTTTTGGTATGAAAAAATATTTTGGTATTACTAAGAAGTCTATAACTTCGTACTTTTTATCGTCATAGTTGAGTAGAAAGAAATTAGGATTATTATTACTACTTATTCTTTCTATCATAGTACTGTAAGCCCCATCATTTATTTTGGAACCTAAAGTGTTTTTCTTACTTTTCAATTCATAATCCTCTTTACAATCAGAACAGTAAAAATCTGCTACAGGACGATTATTACCATAATGATGGATATTAGCTCCACAATTAGGACAAAAGATCTCACAACCAACCCAAGATTCAGACATAACCCGAATTTTCTGAGAAGCACTTTTGTAATTATCCGATAAGTTATTTTGAAGAGATAGATTCATGAGAAATGTTTTTTTGAATATTAGCATATTTAAAAAATTTTTTAACAAATGCAAACCTACTACAGCACAATTTCTAAATATTATTTTATTTTCAGTGCAAACCCCTTCCGCACTCTTCCTTCGCTAAATTTATCCTAAGTAACTTAAGTGAAGTAGGCGTTTCGGCAGATATTTGGCATCCATCTATGTAAAAAAGAAATTACACACACTGCTTGAAAATAAAGTAAGACTTTAAGAAACTACTAAAAATAGTTTTTATTGATATAATAATATATATTTTCATATGCATGATTAAGAAATATAAGAAAGTTTTTATCACTATTCTTAGTATATTGTTCATATCAGTAATAACATATTTTGGATTATGTATTTATGCACTCAGCACCACACCGAAATCAGTTTTTGAAGTAGAGAAGAGTAAAAATGATGTTTTCACACTTCCGATTACCAGAGATTTCAGAAAAGACAAAGACGGTAATAACATTGAATTGATTTCATTACAAAACACACAAAGCCAAGATGTAATATTATATTTTGGAGGAACATCTGGACGTGCACCAAAAGATCTTGAGACAGCAAGCACTGTTGCCAATGTAGTATCACCAGCTCCACCTGGATATGCCCAATCTACTGGAACACCAACATCAAGCAACATTTATAATACAGTAGACGTAGGCATAGCCTTTCTTCACGAAAAAGGTTACACAGACGACAAAATAATAATAATGGGACACTCAATGGGAGGATCTCTTGCAGTTTACGGAGCATCGCACTACCCAGGTATAAAAAAAGTAATATTAGTAAATACATTTTATAGTATTCAAAAAATGTGTGAAAAAGACTTTTCTGTATTATGTATATTACTAAGAGATTTCATGAACACATCGAAACTAGCACCTGACGTAAAAGTGAAAGTAAGACAATTTTCAAATCCAAATGATGAAAAAATACCATACGAACAACAGAAACAATTATTTGAAAAAATTGGAAGCACAGATAAAAAATTTATTAACATAGAAGGAACCCACGGAACATTCGATGCTATAAAAGTGCTCAGTACGGATTAATCTGTTTTTATACCCAACAAAAATTTCATCTATAAAGAAAAGAGTACATGAACACACCCCGCCTGTTCCTACACAAAGCCCTTTCTCCCGCGCATCTGTCATGCCGCGAAGTGGCATCTCGCTCGTCCTTTATATGTCATCCCGAATGAAATGAGGGATCTCGTCGGATTAATTTGAACGCAAAGAAAAAAAATGAACACATACCGCCTTCGGCACCCCTAATATATGAGGAATTACATATATGACGGTCATCCTTCGACAGGCTCAGGTTGACAAAAAAAATTATATTGTATAAATGAAATTTATAATAATAAAGTTTTTACATAACAGATCTTTGTTTTACACCAAAAGCCCTTTTCATTTCTTCGGCTTTTTCAGCAGGTGCAAAAAAGATCATCAACCCCATCAAAGGAACACTAACTGTGTGAAAATTATATGTTCCATTTATATCTTCCAAAATTAAACTTTCAGCCATTAAACTATCTATAGTAGCAGGATATTCTCTTGACCTACTACTTGATTTAAATCTATATAGATATGTACCATATTTTTTAATCATTCGTTCAGGCATTTTCATATTTTCAACATTCTGCCATGCAATAGTTAATACACAATAACGATTAGATGGCTCTGTACTCATACTTATAGTATGTGCATTATTGCTGCTTTTTTCCCCAATATGATAACTAACTGAAGCTTCAGTTACTTTGTTATTAATAGCACAGCCATTAGAAAACTGGACATTAACAACATATGTTTCGAGTTCAGCGGCACGAGCGTTTTGATTATTAACATGAATTTGATCTGAAAACATATGAAAAAAAAGAATATTGAATAAAACTATATTGACTTTGATAATTACTCTCGAGTCATTTAATATCCTATATTATAGCATTTTAAGTTTTTTTTTAAAAGAAAGTGGGCTTTTACTGTTTTTTTTACATTGTTTGAACCTTCTTTGAAACCCTAAAGACAAAAATATTGAATATATGTCTTTCTTCCCATAATTACTAGTAGACCATGTTCATGTACTAGTATTGTCTCTAAAACATAATGATTATCTGGATCAACTCATATACCATGTTGATATTAAATCCCAATTCATCAAGCCTACAATACGTCCCATAGGGAGGAATTTTTTGATGACAAGTTTGGCTGACAATTTACGGTACATAATGAGAAAAACACAGAAACAAGCCACTTTTTTACTTGACTCTTACCGGACACCTGTAATACAATATGACATCACGATGAGTGGCTATACGAAAGGTTCCGTCCTTAGTTAATGCCACTTTTTTTATTTTCTAATTCTAGCTTTTTCTTCAAACCATTCATGAATACTAGGTTAGAGTTAAATTTTCTCAATAAAGATGAATATTTGCATTTATTTGGAATTATGACTTTTTCCAATTTATCAATATTCTTCAAATGCTCTATTAGACAATGAAAATCTCCATCCCCTGTAATAATTACAGCATTATCATAATTAGGTATTTCCAAGGTTGCATGTAAGACTAATTCAGCATCTACATTACCTTTTACCTTACCAGTTGGAAGCATCAAAGTAGGTTTAAATATCAAAATATAACCCCATTCTTGGAGATTTGTATACATTCTTTGTTGCTCTGGAATAAAACCTAAAAATAAAAAAGCTTTTTTTACCGAAAACTTATCTTCTAAATAAACCCTCAATCTTTGAAAATCCAAACTCCATCCCATATCCTTTACAGATAAATTTAAATTTTGACTATCTATGAAAGCATAATTCTTTAATTGTATTTTGTTTTTACCTTTCATATATTTTTATAATCAGATATGTTAAGTGTCATTTAATTTTGTATTACACCTGATATTTGCAGACATTTACCATTTGCGCAAGGCTCCAATAGATTTTATTTGCAAATTTTATATGGAAGCTTAAACATTGGTACTTACAGTACACTACTAAACTATAAGTATTAGATTGTGTTATACTATCGGATGAAAGAAATATCCCCCGAAACAAAACTTATATTACAGACAATTAACTCTTATGGACCTGTAAGGCCCACAGATTTAACAAAAGTATTGAATATTTCAAATACAACACTTCATAAACATTTATCCAAATTATTAGATGAACAGTTAGTAGTAAAATTGGGGAAATCGCCTCGGGTATATTACAGCATAAACTCCTCTCCCACAATAGAGATTTCCTCTGGAGACAAAGACGATAAGTCAATAGAAGAAAGCTATATTTACGTTTCACCAACTGGAGAAATCATACGAGGTCTAAATGGTTTCAAAATCTGGTCGGAAAGAAACGGCTATGATTTTTTAACTAAGAAAAAAAGTTACATTCAGAGGTTAAAAGAAATTAACAAATTAAAGAAATCTGGATATTTTTCTTCAAAAAAGACCATATTATCTGGAAGAAGAGAACTGTACTTAGATAATGTATTTTTTAGTGAATATTATAATTTTGATGATTTTGGCAAAACCAAATTGGGACAACTCGTCTATGTATCCAAGACATCTCAAAATAAAGATCTTATCAGAGAAATTGCAAGAAATATAAAACCAGACATTACGAAAATAATTAAAAAATTTAATATAAAAATCGTATGCTTCATACCTCCAACAATCGATAGAAAAATACAGTTTTTGGATGTACTAAAACAAGCACTAAATTTGGAACAAAAAGAAATCAAAATTTGCAAAATACCAAGTCCCACCAAAGTCGCACAAAAAACATTAAGAAAACTAGACGATAGAATAATAAACGCCCAAACTACCATCGCTGTTAACCCAGTTCAAATAATTAACAAAAATGTTTTAATTATTGATGATGCTACAGGCTCCGGAGCGACAATGAACGAAACAGCAAAAAAAATTAGAAAAATATCTAAAGATAATATTAAAATATACGGCTATTCGGTAGTAGGAAGTTACAAAGGCTACGACGTAATTAGCGAAGTATAACCACTTCTGGTAAAGGGTATTTTAAGATTTTCGCATATATAACCCCCATACTCAAGAACCTTTTTGTAGAACGAATTAAATAACATATTATATTTTTCACTGCGAAAACAATCAACAGGACTTCACCAACTTTTTCTTTCATAGAGCCGTTTTCCAGCTTAGCAGAAAATATTAGGATTGCTAATAGCAATATTAGAAAGAATAATATATTTTCACCATCGTAAGAGAATAGAGAAAGTTATAAGACTTAAAACCCGCTTAGCAGAGGGACTAATCTTATGCTAACGAATTTTTTTATAATCATTCCCAGTGGGAGGGAGGGGTTTGCGAAAGAAGAACTTGTCTTCTAAAAATCCCTCCTCGCGGGAGGGTTCCCACTCAGCGGGAGGAAGGGGTTTGTGTAGGAACAGGCAGGGCGTGTTCTGTATTAATTCCCTCCCTCGGGGAGGGTGGCACGAAGTGACGGGTGACCGATCCTGGATAAACTAAACCACTTCTAAAGTAAGAGGTATAATAGTTTAA
>JBAXGO010000032.1:0-13472 GCA_037139335.1 bacterium | reverse complement strand
ATTCTTCCTCCTTTTCCTTAATTCTAAGGTGTTCGGATTAGGAATAGAACTCACGGTTACTTACTAACGATGTTACTGTGATATAATTTGCTACCGTAATTTCAAGATAAGATGAATTCAAAAGAAATAGCAGTTGAGGTTAATGAAGTTTCCAAATCTTTCAAATTACCTCACGATAGAAAGATGAGGTTGAAGGATTATTTTTTACGACCTTTTTCAAAAACACAGTATACAAAATTTCATGCATTGAAGCATATAAATTTCAAAATCAAAAAAGGTGAATTTATAGGTATTATTGGGAAAAATGGAAGTGGTAAAAGCACTTTGTTAAAAATACTAGCGGGGGTTTATATGCCAGACCACGGTAGTGTCCGTATACAGGGAAGTTTAGTTCCGTTTTTAGAACTTGGTGTTGGGTTTAACTCCGAATTAACAGGTAAGGAAAATGTCTTTTTGAATGGTACTATTTTGGGTATGACAAATAAAGAAATTAAAAAGAAGTATAAAGAAATTGTTGATTTTGCTGACATTGAAAAGTTTATGGATACTCAGTTGAAACATTATTCTTCTGGTATGCAGGTAAGATTAGCGTTTTCTATTGCTATGCAAGCACAGGGAGATGTCTATCTTATGGATGAAGTTTTGGCAGTTGGGGACGTTGGTTTCCAAATGAAGTGTATGGAAGAATTTAATAAATTATTGAAAGAAGGAAAAACAGTAATTCTTGTTACACATGATACCGATGTTGTGGATAGGCTTGCTGATAGGGTGATTTGGATAAATGAAGGGAATATGATTGAGGGAGAAAAGCATGAGATTGTAAAAGCGTATAGAGAAAGTTTTAATTTATGATTAATTTATTCTCTTCATTACAGAAAAATATTAGAAAAGCCTATTTAGTTTTCAAACATCAAGGCTTGAAAAATGTTTTTTTTAAAACTTTCCGTTATATTAGAAAACATATTAATACAGCATATTCTACAAATTTGATTACTGATATAGATTATGGAAAATGGTTTGCCAAAGATATTGAGAATAGATATCAAGAAGCTAAAAATATTAAATTAGAGAAAAATCCAAAAATATCTGTTTTAATCCCAGTTTATAATACACTTCCAAATGAACTTGAAGAAGCAATTGAGTCTGTAAAATCTCAATTTTATACTAATTGGGAACTTTGTATAGCAGATGATTGTTCAACATCGCAGGCTACGAAGGATGTTTTGAAAAAATATGAAGGAAGTGATCCTAGGATTATTATTAAATATCGAGAAAAAAATGGTGGTATTTCTCAAGCCTCTAATTCCATTATTGAATTTGTATCAGGTGATTATACTGCATTGATGGATAACGATGATTTGATCACTAAAGATGCACTTTTATTAATTGCAAAAAAAATTAATGAAGATGAAAAAATTAATTTTTTATATACAGATGAAGATTTACTCACTACCGAAGATCAACACATTAAACCACATTTCAAACCTGATTGGTCAAAATATCATGCTGAATGTACAATGTATCCTCTTCACATGTGTGTTTACAAAACTTCGCTTTTGAAAAAACTTGGCGGTTTCCGTGATGAAAGTAAGGGAACTCAAGATTGGGATTTATTACTAAGAGCTATGTCGGAAAAAGATTTTCATGCGGCACATATATCAAAGGTAATTTATAGTTGGAGACTTACACCTACTTCAACTTCTGTCACCATGATGACCAAGCCTTATGTTATTGAAAATCAAAAAAAAACTTTAACTAATTATATGGCTCTCAATAATATAGATGGTGATCTAAAAAGTACTGAAATTCAGGGAGTTTACAGAATTAAAAGAAAGATAAAAGGTAATCCGTTAATTTCAGTAATTATTTTAACTAAAGATAAACTAAACTTGTTAAAAGATGCCGTAGATTCTGTGTTAAATAACAGCTACAAAAATTTTGAATTAATTATTGTAAGTAATAATAGCAAAGAAAAAGAAACACTCGATTATTTACAAGAATTAGCTAAAATACATTCTAATGTAATATTTTTTGAGCATAATGTTAAGTTCAATTTTTCTGAATTGAATAATGTGGCTGCGGAAAAAGCAAAAGGGGACTATCTTCTATTTCTAAATAATGATGTGAAATCAATTAATGATGAATGGATAGAATCTATGCTTGAATACGCTCAATTGCCAGATGTCGGTGTAGTTGGTTCTAAATTAATTTTTGGAAACAAGACTATTCAGCATGCAGGGATTGTTTATGGCACAGATACGGGGGTATCCAATGTTATGGTAGGATTTCCATATACCTCCCCTGGGTATAACTTTTATCTCCAAACTGTACGGCATTATAGTGCAGTGATAGGTGCCTGTTTCATGGTAAAGAAGGAGGATTTTGTAAATATGGGAATGTTTGATCTTAATCTTGGACTCATTCATCAAGAAACTGATTTTTGTTTTCGTATTCAAGAACAGGGAAAATATGTAATATTTACACCATATTCTTTACTTTTTCATTTTGAATCTTCTACTAGGGGCAACGAACCTGTGAATGATACTTGGTTGAAAAATCAGGAATATTTCGAGAAAAAATGGAAGGATAAACTTTCTAAACCAGATCCGTACTATAATCCTAATCTGTCGAAGAAAAACGCAAACTATACGCTGGGGGAGGAACAGTTAAAAATTAGAAATTAGAAATTAGAAATATGTCACGCCACTAAGTGGCATCTTGTCCTTCCTTTCTATGTCATGCCGCTTAGCGGCATCTCGTCGGAATATTTCAAAACAAAGAACGGGAATGAACACACCCCGCCTTCGGCACCCCTCTTAATAGAGAATATTTTTTCAATCCCAGCGAGATCCTTCGACAAAGCCTGCCCTGAGTTTATCGAAGTGCTCAGGATGACAAGTTTCAGATTACATATATTTAGAAATCATAAACACTTGCTGGGAAATAAAAAGCTCTTTATTAATTTGAAAAACAAGGTAGCATACAATTTTACTTATAAAGTATTATAATAAGCTCTAGCTTAATAAATATTAAAAAACTTTCATGAAAGCAATAGTTTTAGCAGGAGGAAGAGGTACCAGACTTAGGCCTTTGACACATACAAGAAATAAGCATCTCATCCCAATTGGCGGAAAGACAATGATAGAAAGAGTTATTGACGATGTTGTAGATTTGGGAATAAAAGAAATAATTATAAATATCAATTTAGGAGATACTGAAATCAAGGCTGCTCTGGGTGATGGTTCCAAGTGGGACGTAAAAATTACATACATCGAGCAGGAAAAACCAAATGGTATGATGTTTCCTATAGTAATGGCAGAAGAAATTCTAGCAGGTGATGATTTTGTTCTTCATGCGGGGGATAACATTTTATCAGGTGGTTTGAAGACGTATTATGAAGAATTTAAAAAATTAAATTCATCTGCACATTTACTTGTAACAAAAGTTAGTAATCCAGAAAGGTTTGGTGTGGCTGTCGTCGAATCTGGATTTATGGTGAAAACAGTAGAAAAACCAAAAGAATTTATTAGCAATTTAGCTGTTACAGGCGTGTATTTTTACAAGAATGATATTATCGAGGCTATGAAACATGTTGAGCCCGTAGTTCTTGGTAATAGCTCCGTTGCAGAATATTATCCACCACTAGCTCATCAATGGCTTATTGATAATGGTTACAAAATTACTGTTACAGAAGTTACTGGTTGGTGGAAGGATACTGGGAAGCCAGAAGATTTAATAAGTGCCAATCATTTGGTTTTGGAAGTGTTGAAAGACAATATTGAAGGAGAGATTGTAGACTCAAAAGTAGAAGGAAAGGTTGAGATAAAATCAGGCGCAAAAATAATAAACTCTACTTTACGTGGTCCTCTCGTAATTGGTGAAAACACAACTATTACCAATTCATATGTTGGTCCTTTTACCGCAATTAGTAAGGATTGTGAACTAGTAAATTCTGAAATTGAGAATAGTATTGTGCAGAATAATGTGAAAATACTAGACTTTCCAAGAAGAATTGACAATAGTATCATTGGAGACAATGTTATTATTACAAAACATCAAAATAAACCTAAGACAACCAGATTATTGATCGGAGATAATAGTGAAGTTGTGATTTAAATTGATTGTTGTCATGCTGCTTAGCGGTATCTCGCCCTTCCTTTCTATGTCATCCCGAATGAAATGAGGGATCTCGTTGGAAAATTTCAAAACATAGAACGGAATGAACACACCCCGCCTTCGGCACCTCTCTTCCCAGAGGGGAATTAATACAGATGACATGGGCTTATTTCCCCCTCCTTCCCGAGGAGGGGAACAATGGGTGGTGCAAACCCCTTCCGCCCGCTGAGCGGGCACCCTCCCGAGGGAGGGAATTAATACAGAACATACCCCGCCTCTTCTTTCGCAAATCCCTTCCATCCTCAACTTACGCCGAGAGCTACAGAAGACAAGCTCTTCTTTCGCTAAATTTATCTACGAAACTTAAGTGAAGTAAGGAGCTCAGGGTGATAAAATGATAGCATGGATTCCTGCTTTCGCAGGAATGACATTAGGGTGACATTAAGTTCGACAAAGCCTGTACTGAGCCTTTCTAAGTACTCAGTATGACAAAAAATCTTAACCTACCACGTTCTGTAAATATCTTTCAGCAATTTCCTGAGCTTTTGCTGATATTGGTTGCCACCATGCTTCATTATTTTTATACCAATCGATTGTTAATTGTATTCCATCATCGAAAGAATATTTTGGACTCCAACCTAAATCTGTTGAAATTTTTGTATGATCTATTGAATACCTTGGGTCATGGCCTGGTCTATCTGTAGTGTGTTTTATTAAATTTTTATCTTTTCCCAATGAATCTAGGATTGCGCTTGAAACTTCAACAGTATTTCTTTCACTATCTCCTCCTACACAATAAGTTTGGCCTAATTTGCCATTAAATATGACACTTTCTATTGCACTACAATGATCTTCGACATATAAATAATCTCTGATAGCTATACCTTGACCATATATTGGAATATTCTTATCGTATAAAGCTCTAGTAATATAGAGGGGAATAACTTTTTCTGGAAATTGAAAAGGTCCATAATTGTTTGAACAATTCGTAATAGTTACAGGCATGTTATATGTTTCATAATATGCATAAACTAAATGGTCGGATCCAGCTTTTGAAGCTGAGTAAGGAGATCTGGGCGAGTATGGTGTCTTTTCACTAAATTTATCAGAAGAATTTAATTCTAATGTACCAAATACTTCATCTGTAGAAATATGATGAAATCTTTTGTTCCCGTTTTTTCTAGCGGCGTCTAAAAGGGTAAATGTTCCTACTACATTAGTATTAACAAAATTTCCTGGATCGGTAACACTTCTGTCAACGTGACTTTCTGCTGCAAAATGAACAACGATGTCAGTTTCTGCTACTAAATTATTTACTAGATTAGCATCTAAAATACTACCTTTTACAAATTCGTATCTACTTCCAAAATTTTTTACATGATAATCTATCGTTAGAGGATTTGCTGCATATGTCATCAAATCTAAATTAGTTATAGTATCTTTTGGGTATTTACTTAACCAATAATTGATAAAATTTGAACCTATAAATCCAGCTCCGCCTGTTACTAATAATTTCATAGAAAAATAAAATTAATATAATTATTGGAGTATATCATTTTACGGTAAATGTTATGAAGAGAGCCGTAACAAGGCTTACTATAACGATGTAAAAATATTATTAAGTGTCTGTTAAGTATTCGTCACGGGAACTCGCTTAATCCAGATATATAATAATGGTTATTTTGTGAAAGTAATTGTAAAAAAGGTATATAATAAGCACAAATGTTATGAAATAATTATCTTTGAAATGCGTTATATAAATATATAATTAACGAGTTTATCATATGTTTATGAAACATAATAAAAAGATTTCATTTTTAATATTAATTATTATACTTTTAAATTTCCTATTACCGATATCAAATTTATTTGTTTCGGCTCAGGTTGCTTCTGCACTATCCGTAAATGCAAATAATGTAGTTGGAGCCTTCTCAAACAGAATGCTTGGACAAGGTCTGGTTAATTGGGAACATAGTTGGGAAAAACCATTCCCGTCTCAGGTGCCAGGTTTAGCACAAGCTATGAAGGAAGAAAAAGTTGGAATTATTAGATATGCTGGTGGACTTTGGTCAAATAGTGTTGGCTGGGATAGAAGTAATCAAAGAACACCTTATACTAAATGGAATTATCCAAATGATTCCAATGATTATTGGTTTCATTATGGAAAAAATGAAATTGATGATTTAGCTACTTTTTCTAAACAGGTTGGTGCAGATGTCATGATTCAGGTGAATATTTACAATGATAACCCTGATATGTGGGCGGATATGGTCAAATATACAAATATTGAAAAAGGATATGGTTTCAAATATTGGGAAATTGGGAATGAAAATGAAAGTGTTTGGAGCAACTATCTTGATATTAATACATTTAAAACTAGACTTAAATCATATATAGATAAAATGATGGCTGTTGATCCTACGATCAAGATTATATCTTCAGGAGCAGCATCCGCACATCAAGGTATGGCTAACTATGATGATAGCGTAACTGCTGTTTCAGACTATGTGGCTCAGATACCGACTGTTACAGGTAATAATGGTAAAAAAGTTTCAGCTGTCACGTATCATTGGTATCAACAAAGTTATGGCTGTACGGGTTCTACAATTTCTTTAGGAAATACTCAGATTCAAGATTTGCAAAGATACACGTGGAATCTGGCTACTAATTCATGGAGAAATTCTTATAGCCGTATGTGGGCAGATGTAATGCCACAAAGAGTCAAAAATGAAGTACTAAATAATTATTCTGGAATTGAGCAAGGAATAACGGAATTGAATTTTGATTCATGTGATAATAACGGTACAAATGATCCTTTGAATGGTAATCACTTGACTGCGCTTTGGTATTCTGATGTATTGGGCCGGCTTGCATACAATGGAGTGAGTTTCGATACGGCGTATCAAGGATATGGAACTCAAAGTTATGCCAATATTTATCCCGATAATGGTGATAATCCTACAAGGATCAATGTTCGTCCGTCTTATTATGCTTTTTTGATGTATGCAAAATATTTCGGTAATCAAATGGTCCAAACTTCAACTTATGATAACAATGTCTCAATTTGGGCTTCTAAAGATACTAACGATCCTCATAAATTAAAATTAATGATTACAAACTTATCTGGAAATAGCGTTAATGTCCCAGTAAATCTAACAGGTTTCAATTCTGCTAGCGGTAAAGCTTATGTAATGAAAAGTACCAATCCTACAAGTTTAACTAGTAATAGTATGTTGCAGAATGCGGGGACAAACATTAATGGAACAGTAATAGATGGTATGGATGTAGCGGGAACATTTGCCAAAATTGTTCCACAAAATTTATCAGTAAATGGAACTACGTTTAATTATAATTTTCAACCTTATACAACAACTGCAATAGTATTGGACGAATCAGTAAGTGGCAATCCAGTAGTTTCGATAACATCACCACTTAATAATAAAATATTTAATGCTGGTGAAAATGTGACATTAACATCAAATGCTACATCATCATCAAGTACAATTTCAAAAGTAGAGTATTATTCTGGTGCAACTAAAATTGGTGAAGCATTAACTTCTCCATATACATTTATATGGAATTCAGTTGTTGCGGGTGCTTATGATATTACTGCCAAAGCTATAGACAATAATACAAAATCTACGATATCAACAAAAGTCACTATTAATGTAGAGAAAGCAGGACGTACTTTAGATAAAAAATACTATTATACGTGGAATGACACTAGTGTTGCAGGTCGAGAAGCGTGGACACTTATTGGTAATCCTTCTACTACGCAAAGTGCTAATGTAACCATAAAAATAGCGGGGGTTTTGAAAGGAACTTACACCATACCTGCGGGAGGTGAGATTACACCATCTTTTGCAAATATAATTAATGGCCCAATTGAAGTAAACTCGGATATAAATGTTTATTCGTCTCAGAGAGTCTTATATAATGGCTCTTTTAATGAGATGTCAGGAATTGCGTCAAGTAGTTTAACAAATAAATACTATTTTACTTGGTATGATACTAGTGGTCCTGGAAAAGATGCTTGGATATTAGTAGGAAATCCATCTGCAACTCAGAGTGCAAATGTTACTATAAAAATTGCAGGTATTGCTAAAGGTACGTATGTTATTCCAGCTGGTGGAAAAATAACACCATATTATTCAGGAATGTTAAATGGTCCTGTGGAAGTTAGTGCTGATATAAATATATATACAACACAAAGAGTCTTATATAACGGTTCCTTTAATGAATATCCTGGAATACCAGCAAATTCATTAACAAATAAATATTATTTCACATGGAATGATACTAGTGTTGCAGGTCGAGATGCTTGGACTCTTGTTGGCAATCCATCAGCTACTCAAAGTGCGAATGTAACAATAAAAATTGCTGGGGTTACGAAAGGTACATACGTTATTCCAGCAGGTGGAAAAATAACTCCATATTATTCAAAATTGATAAACGGTCCTGTGGAAGTTAGCTCGGATATAAATATATATACAACGCAGAGAGTGTTGATGAATGGATCTTTCAACGAATTCTCGGGTATTAAAGGTAATAATTTGTCATATAAATATTATTATCCTTGGTATGACTCAAGCAGTTCCAGTAAAAGTACTTGGATATTAATTGGAAATTCATCTGCCCAATCAGCTACAGTGAAAATTAGAATTGCGGGAATATTAAAAGGTACATATACAATACCAGCAGGAGGAATTATTACACCGTATTTTTCAAGTTTAATAAATGGACCAGTAGAAATTGTGTCTGATGTTAACACTTTGTTTACAACACAAAGAGTCCTATATAATAACTCCTTTAATGAAATGGAAGGAATTTAGTTATATAAAGGTGTCTTTAAAACTTTTGATGTTTCCAAAATAAATATCTATAATGATATAGTTGAAACCAATCAGCCTTGTAAAAGCTTTTATAATTTTGAAAGCTATTTGCTCGAAAATTATGGATTATCAATTAAGAAAAATAAATGAAAAGAAAAATCATATGTGTCTTTATCTTTGTGACAATAATTTTTTCTGCTTTTGCTAATTCTATTTCTTCATATGTTTTTTCTGAACAAGCTTTTGATAATCAAGTGAACCAGCTTCTTGAAAAAGATAATTATTTAAATAATAAAATAATTATCAAATATAAGAACGGCGTTAAAAAAAATAATAAAGTTTTACCATTTAGTATAAATTCTAATTATATCGAAGAAAACTCTCCAAAGCTTGATGTATATGAATTAAAGAAAAAATCAGGTGAGGATATCAATAAACAGGAAATGGCTGATTTATTAAAAACATATTTAAAAGATCCTAATATAGAATATGCAGAGCCTGTATATATTGCGAAGCCTTCTTCCTGGACAACTACTGCTACTAGAGCGACCCCAAATGACTATGATGCTGTTAATAAACATAAATATTTAGAGATAGGTAAGGCTCCTGAAATGTGGAAAAACTTGGGTTGCAATACAAATTTATCAGGTAGTCCTTGTGCCAATACTTCCAATGTAGTAGTTGCTGTTTTAGATAGTGGTTTGGGATATGGTAATGGTTATCAATACAAACCGGGTATGTCCAAGATGGAAGTCACTTTGAGTAATACTTCTGTTAATACTGCTACGAATGTAACTATTAAGCTTTGGCCTAAATATTCTATTTCAAATGCAACCTCGTTTTATGTGGTTTGGCCAGTTCAATTTACTGGCGGTGGTTCTTTGACTGCGTCTGATGTGGAAATAACCAAAGCGGGGGATACTCATTTTTCATCTGGCACAGCAAGATCTTTCATATATAGAGCTTTTTATATTGATTTAAATACCACTGGCGGAAATTTAGATACTGTAAATCCAATTGTAATAAATATTAAAAATTTAAAAATTATTAATCCTGCTACAGCAAGACAATATGTATATGAAATGTATTCAGATTATAATGGAAGTTTCGGTACTGCACTTGCGAATGTTGGTGGTGCAAATATTACAGCTAATGCAAATAAAGCTACTTTTGGAAATGCACCCGAAGTAAATCAATCAAATTTATGGACAAATCCTATAGAAGCATATGGTGACAAAAATAGTGATGGCTGGCCTGGCGTTGCTAATGTGGATGATGATAGCGATGGCTTGGTTGATGAAGATATTTATTCAAATGATAAAAGTAGTTATCTTTATGTTTCCAACACAACTACTTATGATGATGACGAAAACGGTTACCCAGATGATGTAAATGGTGCAAATGTCGCCAGTTATATGTTGTGTTTTTATCAGTACTATTGTCAGAATGAAGATCAAAGCTTCATGGGGCGAGCATATGATGATATGGGGCATGGAACTTCTGTAGCTGGCATAATAGCTGCAACTTATGATAATGGGGCTACTTCTCAAGCATTAGGTATTGCACCAAATGTAAAATTAATGCCAGTTAAAGTTTTTTATTACGATAAAGACTATTTCAGTTATATTACAGATACAGAGACATTAGCCAAAGCAATAATTTATGCTGTTGATAATGGTGCAAATGTAATTAACATGAGTTTGGGAACGACATCTGATAGTTTAATTCTAAAAAATGCGGTTAACTATGCGGATTTAAAAGGTGTCTCTGTAGTAGCAGCGGCAGGAAATGATGGAAATGCTGGGACACAGGCAGAAAGAATGGTTACTTATCCAGCTACTTATCCAAGTGTTATTTCTGTTGGTGCTACTAATTTAGTAGCATATCCAAATACGAATAGGGCATATTATTCTAGCTACGGTTCTAATACGAATGCAAATGCCATTATGATTGATGTTGTCGCTGCAGTTGGAGATGGCGGTTATGGGACTGATGGAGTCTACACAGAGACACTAGATTGCTCGGCAAATATTTATAAAAGTTTTAATATATCGGTAGATGATGATCCGTGTGGAGCGAAAGATTATTCCACAAGTAATTTCAATAATTTTAAATATGAATACCAGTTTGGTACTTCCTTTGCTGCTCCTCAGATTGCTGCCGCTGTAGCGTATATCAAAGCTCTTTATCCAAATACTACAACAGATGAAGTAAAAAGAATTATACGTTTATCGACAGTAGATATTGGAGCTGTAGGAATAGATGCTCAAACGGGTTATGGTTTGTTTCAATTTGATAAACTTAATACTGTCTTTTCTGATAGAACTTTATCAAAAAAATATTATTTCACATGGAATGATACTAGTGCTGCTGGTAGAGATGCTTGGACTCTTGTTGGTAATCCATCAACAACACAAAGTGCAAATGTCACTATAAAAATCGCGGGTAGTACGATGGGAACTTATTCAATATTACCTGGTGAAAAAATAACACCATATTATTCTAATATAATTAATGGGCCTGTAGAAATAACGTCAGATATTGATGTTTATGCTACTCAAAGGGTTCTTTTTAACGGTTCGTTTAATGAATTTGCTGGAATTTCTGAAAGTAGTTTAACAAATAAATATTATTTCACTTGGTACGACACCAGTGGTCCTGGAAAAGATGCTTGGATATTAGTAGGAAATCCATCTCTATCTCAAACAGCAAATGTAACAATAAAAATTGCAGGAATAACTAGAGGGACATACGGAATACCGGCTGGCGGTCGAATAACCCCCGAATATTCTGGAATACTGGATGGTCCAGTAGAAGTAAGTTCAGATATAAATGTGTATACCACACAGCGAGTCTTATATAATGGTTCTTTCAACGAATATGCAGGAATTCCTGCTGACTCTTTAACAAATAAATATTATTTCACATGGAACGATACAAGTGCAATTGGTAGAGATGCTTGGACTCTTGTTGGGAATCCTTCCCTTTCGCAAACTGCAAATGTAACAATTAATATAGCCGGAAATACTATGGGGACATATGCAATTGCTCCAGGAGGTAAAATAACACCATATTATTCAAATTTAATTGATGGTCCAGTAGAAGTAAGTTCAGACATAAATGTTTATACAACACAGAGAGTTTTGTATAATGGCTCTTTCAATGAATTCGCTGGAATTAGAGCGAATAACTTGAAAGATAAATATTACTTCACGTGGAATGATACTAGTGCAGCTGGAAGAGATGCGTGGACACTTGTGGGGAATTCATCTTATACACTGACAGCTAATGTAAATATTAGAATTGCAGGTATTTTGATGGGGACATATTCTATTCCACCAGGTGGAAAAATTACACCATATTATTCCAATGTTATAAATGGTCCAGTAATAGTTACGTCGGATATTAATACAATATATACAACGCAAAGAGTACTATTCTACGGCTCTTTTAACGAAATGGATGGTATCTAAAATTTAAAATCTTTGCCAAGTAATTTTAAAACTTTATTATATACTTTGAAGCCTTTTCTTGTGGTTATTGAGTGAACATAATTTTTTTCTTTTTTCAAATCATTTTCAATAATGTTTGTATGTGATTTCAAACCTTCTAGTTCTGAAGAAGCTGCATTATACATGTTAAAATAATTATCTCTTTCTGATGTAAGGCTGTTAATAATCACTTCTAGATTGTTAATACGTGACTCTAATGATTTTGTTTCTTCTTTATGAATATGAAATCCTGCAGATTTTTTATAATATTCAATAATATGTGAAATAAATTCTTCCGTAAATATTTGTTTTAATTGTTGATCTTTTATTACAACACCTAGTCCGAAATTATGTTCGAATTCAATGATTATTGCATCTTTATTATCTTCTTTAACTTCTTTCCATACTTCCCATACTCCGAAATCTGGAACTTTAATATCATGAAACATAATAATGCCATCATCTTTCACTTTTCCTTTCCATGAATCATAATCGTGTTTAACCGCTTCGTATGTATGTAAACCATCGATATGTAGCAGATCTATACTTTTATCTGCAAATTTATTTAATGCCTCATCAAAAGTCATTTTCAAAAGTCTAGTATTTTGTTCAATATAAAATCTTCTTGTTATTGAAACTACAGCATCATATATTTCTTGACCATAAAATCCAGCTTGTTCATCTCCTTCCCAAGTATCAACTGCAAATATTTCGTTCTTTAAACTAATATCTTTTGCTGCCTGACAAAATGAAAAAAAAGAAGTCCCTTTATGAGTTCCTAGTTCTACTACTGTTTTTGGATGAATGTTTCTTATTAAATCGTAAGCCCAATAAATATGCCCAGCCCATGGCCAATTATGATCATCGAAATCTGATTTATACTCGAAGGTTGGATTGAAGTAAGTCCAGCTCTGTGTTTTTGTCATAATATAAAATTTATTATAGTTATTATACAACATAAACTAATAATTTTGATTGTCGTGAGTTCTACTCCTAATCCGAACACCTTAGAATTAAGGAAAAGGAGGAAGAA
>JBAXGO010000031.1:0-13737 GCA_037139335.1 bacterium | reverse complement strand
CATGGATTCCTGCTTTCGCAGGAATGACAGTGCTGAGCTCGTATTATTCTCCCCCTTTATAAGTGATAGCTCAAATTATTTGTAACTATTTATTTGTAACTATCTAATACGTAATCAGCCCTTCGACAGATGTCCGTTAGGACAGAGAGGTTAGATGCCGCTCATTTAAACAGCTCTAACCTCAAATCCTCTATCTTTAATTCTTGCTCAGTTCGGTCGGTCATATTTTTAACCTTGAAAGTCTTTTTACTGACTTCGGTTTCGCCTGCAATAACAACATATTTAATACCCTTCTGATCTGCATATTTCATTTGCTTATCTAGTTTGTCAGATTTTATATATGTTGAAATATTTAACCCCATATTTCTTAAATCTTCGGCAATTTGTAAGCAATAATCTTTGCAGTTGCTGTCCATAATAGTAATCAATACATCAGTTTCGGATGATAATTTTGGCATTAATCCATGTACTTCTATGAAATTTATAGCAGGGACATCGCCCATACCAAATCCAAATGCTGGAATTTTTTGACCGTTGAATATTGCGACTAAATCGTCGTATCTTCCACCACCAAACATAGATCTTCTATTTATAGGATCGGTATCATAGTATTCGAAAACTGTACCAGTATAGTAATCAAAACCTCTCATTAATCCTGGTGAAAATTTGATAAAACTATTTTTATCTTCAATACTAAATAGATCAAATAATGTAATCAATTCTTGATAACCAGATTCTTCTTCGCTAACGAAGTCAGAAATATTATCTAGTGTACATATCAAATATTTATTTAAATTCTCTATTTGTTCTGGTGTGCAGTTATAGTCCTTCAGCATTTGATCGAAATCATCTTGAGATATCTTATCTTTTTTATCAATTGCCTTGCATACTTTATACTTTTGCTGGTCTTCGTTATCTAGTATTCCGAAATTACGGAGCACAGCATCTAGAAGTTTTCTATTATTAATCCTACATTCAAACATGTCCTGTTTAGCACCGTATGAAAGAAGAATATCTCTGGCAATTTCAATAATTTCGATTTCGGCATCCAGACTTTCCACTCCGAATATATCTACATTTAATTGCCAGTGTTCCCTCAATCTTCCTCTTTGTGGCGCTTCGTATCTCCATAAATTTGGTATAGTGAACCATCTAATAGGCTTTGGCAATTCTTGTAGTTTGGCCGCAACCATTCTTGCCGCTGTTGGTGTCATTTCTGGTCTCATAGCAACCTTTCTATGTCCCTTATCTTCAAAAGAATAAAGTTCATTGTTGACTATTTCTTCACCAGATTTCGCAGCATATAGCTCAAAAGATTCCAGCATTGGGCCATCATATTCTTCATAACCATATTTCCTGCATATGTTGCTCCATTTCCCAAAAAGCCAGTTCCTAACCCTCATATCTTCAGGATAAAAATCTCTAGTGCCTTTATAAGGTTGTGTCGATAAATTCGTTTTCATAAAAAAATATACATAATTTAAATTCTACATCATTTCTGCTAATTTCGGTTATCGATGGAGTCCTACAGAACGAGGCTTATTATTTGAATTCTTATCACTGATTTTGTTCAATACAAGGCGATATCCGCCCATGCCCTTATTTAACCAAAAATTTATTCGTGTAATTGTCGCGGTACTAACACCAGTTTCCTTCTGAATTTGTCTATAAGACATTTTTTTATCTATCATTTTTACAACTTGCCACCGATTGGCAAACTCTTCAATTTCTTTTACAGTAAGCAAATCTCGAAAAAACTTACTCGCTTCATTAGTATTTTTAAGGCATTTTATTGCTTCATATAAATCTTCAATTATTGTATTTTGTTTAGCTTTCAATATGTATTAGTATGTTAAAACGATGATACGATAAAATAGCCATAGATACAACTAATATGCAGAGCTATACATTCGTCTAATTATAGATTATATTCAAAAAAACATTCAAATGATTAAACTTATAATTTTTGACATAACTAATGTAATTACAGAATCTTATCCAATATCTTATTTTATCCAGAGACTATCTATTAAATATAAGATCAACGTAAATGTCTTGAATGATAAAATTCTAAATGATTTAAAAATTGGATATGACAACAATGAACTTTTATTCGAACAATTTCTAAATGGCATTTGTAAAACAGTAAATGTAAAAAATGGAGAAAAAGATATTGCACAAGATATGCTTGAATCACTTGGCGTTAGAAAATTTATGATTGATATACTCTTGAAATTAAAAACACAAGGGTATTGTCTAGGTTATATGACTAATCGAACAAAATTAATTCTGGATTTAATAGAATTTGTGGTTAGTAAACAATTATTTTGTATAAAAATTACAGCAGCTGAAGTTGGTGCCAAAAAACCGTCTCAAGAAATTTACGATAGATTGGAATTATTAAGCAAAAATGTAGTTATATCAAATGATGAAATAATATTTATAGACGATAAAACAGAAAATCTGAAACCTGCAAGGAAAATGGGTATGAAAACTATAGAATATATTAATAAAGATATGCTATTGGTGGATTTGGAAAGATATGGGATATGCGTGTAATTTGTGTTTTATACTGTATAATCATTGGTGAATTGCGCCCTTAGCTCAGCGGATTAGAGCGTCGGTCTTCGGAACCGGAAGTCGGGGGTCCGAATCCCTCAGGGCGCGAATTTATTCATCGACAATTATTCCTCATCGACTTTTACCAATGCATAAAAAACTGATACGAGAACTATAGAAAGTAAAGAAAATAAGAAATATTCAATATTTGTTGTCGCGAGAATGAAAAGTGTGATAGCAAAAAGTATTACTAGGATACTATTTTTCATATATACGCTTTAACATATAAATTTTGTGAAAAATATGCGCGGGGTATTTTGCGCATTTATCATGATACAGAATTGTTTGCAAAATTTCAAATTAAAAAATTTCAAACTTGTGATAAAAATCTCTCCCTACGGGAAGGTTTTGTTTATATTATTCTCTCCTTTTACTAAAGGAGAGATGTCACGCTCAGCGGGACAGAGAGGTTCTTCAGGGGTTTGCACTTTTTCTAATCCCCTCCTCGGTAAGGAGGGAAAAAAACCATGCCTTGTGTATTAATTCCCCTCTGTTAAGTTTGGTTTTTAAAAAACCTCCCAAAGGGAGAAATTTAAGGAACATAAGTTTGGCACTCCTCTTACAGTAAATACACAGGCCTGGATGAGAGTATTATAACAAGTTCTTGGTTGTCATCAGGGGCGATTATGTTTTTTACTAGTGTATGACAGCTGTTGCACTTGTAAATAATTTTTGTCTTTCCGCTTTTTATTTCGAGTCCCATCGGTTTCAATATACCTTTGCAGTCGTTAGCTCTATCTCCAGGGTGAATATCTACATGTAGACCGTATAAACACTCGGTGCAATGATCTCTGCTGCTTGATGGATGCGGTGTCACTGAAACATTACAGTTGACGCAAATGAATGACTGATTGTTCTTTGTGAATTTTTTCAAACTGTTTTGAGCTTACTTATTGTAATGATTTGATCTTTGTCGGATGAAGTAGAAGCATGCATTACATCGAAGCCTAATTTAGTTAGTTCTTGAATAACATCAGGGAAAGAGTGGTGTCCGTTACGCCAAATTGTTATTTGATCTCGGCTTGCTAAATTAATTACCTTTTTAAAAGTTGGGGTTTCAAATACTATGTCTAAATCGATTTTTAGAACTGCTCTAATATAACGAATCTTATCCTTATCACTATAAAGTCTTTCTATATCGTAATAATCTTCATTTATGTTTAATAAATCTAAAACCATTTTTCTTCTACCCAAATCATCAGTTCCCGCTTGAGTATTATTACCAAAATATAAACTTAATCTAGCTTTATCACTATCTAGTCTTTGGTTTAGTAAAAAAAGGTCTTTATTTCCTATACTATAATTTATTATCTGCAATGCTTGTGAATATCTTTTAGTATTTTCAATTGTATTTCCGATAAAAAACACTATATTGATTGAATCTTCACTATTTACTCCAGTGTATTGGTTATTGAATATAATATTTTGGAATACATCGTATTCAAAATCTTTCTGAAGACCAATGAAGTTGAAGTTATCGCCGAACCATTCTTTCATGTTATTCTTAGCGATTTCAAGCATTCGATGACTATAGTCTATGCCAATATAAGATTTTAGTAATCCTCTCTTAATAAATTCTTGAATAACAGGTTTCACTGTAAGTCCATCTCCTACGCCAATATCTATAATATTTACTTGCTTATATGGTTTTATTAATTCAAATATATATGGCAAATTTAATAATAAAGTGTCTTTAACTATTTTATATACGCCTTCGTCAATATTTCTCTCCATATATTCGTGCCATTCGTTAGCGCCTCCATTGAAATATGAATACTTCATATCAATTTCTTTGTGAACTTCTAGACTTCTAACAATATCTAAAATTTGATCTTGAGAGAATGTTTTATAAAATTCGGGCTTAGGCTGTATTACCTTCAGCGACCTCATGTTTTTGAACTTTCTTCCCCTTGATGACATTTCCTTCAATAGCAAATGGTTGGTGGTGGTGTTGAGGATAAAGGCTCTTTTTCCGTCATTAAATATTTGTAGGGAATTTTTCTGTTCTGTTGCTGCCTCGATCCAGTTTCCTACCGTATTAGGAGAAACCTTGTATAACTCAGCAATTTCGATGTTTTTAAGATACTTCATGTTATATATCGGATATAGAAATTTTTGAAATGGTACATAAATTATTGTAACATTTCAAGTGCGAATATCAAATTAAATTTAAGTCTTATACTTATGTCAAATTATACCATAGATGATATATATATCTCCAAATACAACTCGGCGTATACATCAATAGTTAGCGGGTATACAAGAAAAACACCTGCTGTATCAGAAAAAAACAATAATAGGAAGACACAGCTATGGATTGCGACATCTGCTGGAGAGTTAGTCTTTCTCAAGAAATCTGAAAGTGATAAAACAGAACAGGTTAAAGACGTTACAATTGAGACTGCTAACATAGAAGAAGCTTTACTGGAATTAGAAAGTAAATGGGGACTCATTTTATTCGATACAGATGTTGTGGAATATCTTTATACCGTCAGAAGTCATGGAGATATAGTAGCCAATTCTACTGATGTTTATTTGCTAACTTTGGACATCAAAGATCCTTATAGAGACATATTAGAAAATGAATATCATGCTGAATTTGTAACAATTAAAACGCTGAAGCAAAAATTAGCTAATAATGACAGACAATTCTATTATATTAAGGATTCGTTAAATTTATTCTTGAATATTGTAGATAAGAAATTAGAGTTTGATCTTTAATTAATATTTTGAAGAGTTCGAAAATATAGAACGTATTTGAAGATTCAGTATATTCAATATAACCTTTTTTTGACCTATGTCCAGTCTTTTTATATCTTCGAAATTATTCGGAACTATGAAAAGGCTGGTTTCAATTTTTCTGGCACAATTATTACAGATGGGGACTAAGCTGCTATTACTATATTTCGAAATTTCAACTCCTTTTACTCGGCACATTCTACACTGATTGAAATCAGGCAAAAGATCTTGGATTTCTAATAAGTCATATTTCAGCATCAAATCAAACGAATTGTGATGCTCTTTTTCATAAGTTAAGAAAACAACTTTTAGTGTCTCGAACATCTTCGTGCAATGCTCGATGTCGGAGGCAAATCTATTAATAAGTGGTACATTAGAGAAAAGGAATTTAAGCCCATTCTCAGAGAATAAATCATCATTATATTCTATCATTTGAGCTTCAGTAATAACGTCCATATTTTTCCCCTTTGCCAATTGTAGCGAAGAAAATACGCCATAATCTATATTTCCTCTTTTTCGGCTAGTGCTTTTTCTAATCCCCTTCGCTATTGCGTCTATACGTCCGTGATGCGCAGTGAGAAAGGTGTAGATTATGTCTGCTTCACCGTATATGGTCTTTTTTATCGGTGTGGCAATATCATTATATGTCATCCTATATTTTTATTCCTTGTAAAGATGTAAAATGTCTTCTATTTTATAGCATTAAATGAAATCAAGGAAATTTATAGACAATAAATGGCAAGTTAATCGTTTTTGTGCCGAAGTATTCCAAGGATTAGAAAAGGTTTTTGAAAACGAAATAAAGAAAATAACTGGTGGTAGAGTGAGAATTATTAGCTCTACTCCAGGATTAGTCTATTTCGAAACAATCTTTAACCTATCCAAACTTTATGAAATTAAGACTGCTTCCAGTGTCTTCGTTGTTATTTCAGTAGAAGGAAATATTTCATCGCCTGAAAATGAAAAGAAAATAATTGCTAGGATTAAACAGATTATTGCCGAAAATAATGAATTATATGGAGAAGAAATTTTCAAAACATTTAAAATAACAGCAGATGAGTCCGCATCGAAAAACTTCGTCAGGCTAAAAGAAATAATTCATGAAAAGACTCAACTAGACTTAGTATTTAAGGGCGGTGATTTAGTAATGAAATCAGCTTTTCGTAAGAAAGAATTCTTCATAAGAATCTCTCCACGTCCTTTGTCGGTTAGATTTTGGAGAAATGCCAATTATAATGCCGCTTTGAATGCGAGTATTGCCGCATCTATGGTCTTTTTAACAAGTCCAGATAAAGAAGATAGAGTCTTGAATATATGCGCAGGGTCAGGTTCGTTGCTTATAGAAAGATGTTTGCTATCACCAAATCCTCGAGAGGCTCTAGGATTTGAATTGCTGGGGGAAGTTGTAGATATTGCTAAACATAATCTGAAGGAAAGTGGCATACCCAAAAAATATAGGATTGAAAAAGGTGATTGTGAACAATTATCTCAAATAATTTCCGAAGGTCAAAAATTTAATGTCGTATTAGGAGATTTGCCATTTGGTATGACTGTCGGGCATAAAAAAACAAATAGGTCTTTGTACAAAAAAATTGTACTAGAACTATTCAAAGTCTGTGACAATAAAACTCGTGTGGCATTGATAACTCATGATATCCAAAGTCTAGAGCTAGTAATTGAAGAATTCAAAGATAGGCTGAAAGTTAAAGAAAAAATGCAGATCAAAATGAGCACTCAGCGTTATGGAATGTACATTTATCCGATGATCTATATTATGGAATTATTGACCGCATAATATGCAAAGCGAAATTCAAAGTTAATATTTTATAAAAAGATCCTTCTGCTGTTATACATTGATTTTAATGACCTTAACGCTTATAATGCGATGATCTATAAAACGGAAAACACAATAAGATAATTATTTTTACGAGATGAAAAGAACACTTCAACCAAAAAAGTTGCCTAAATTAAAGAAATCTGGTTTCAGAAACCGAATGAAAACAAAGAACGGCAAGAATATCATTTCTAGAAGAAGAGCTAAGGGACGAACAGTTCTCTCAGCATCTGATGATATGAGAAAGAAGAATAAAACACCAAAGAATAAGATTAAATAATCTTTTTACGAGTATTTTTAACAGACTGGAAACAGTCTGTTTTTTTTCCCCCAACAGTAATTACATATCAGTCAAAGTATCACGTACTTTTTTCACTAGGTCTACATCCATTATATTGGCTACTTTTAACTTAGGAATTCCAGATTGTTTCGTTCCATAAACTTCACCGGGACCTCTACTCGCAAGGTCGAATTCTGCAAGTTTTATTCCCAAATCTGTTTGTGCGAAAAATTTTAATCGATCTGGAAAAAAGCCATCTGTACTGAATAATGCGCAGTATGACTTTTTATTACTACGCCCTACTCTACCTCTTAGTTGATGGAGTTGTGCTAAACCAAATCTTTCTGAACTTTCTATAAGTATTATTGTAGCGTCTTTTATATCGATTCCTACTTCTATAACTGGTGTGGCTACTAATATGTCGAATTCTTTTTTTCCAAATCTATCCAATATATCTGCTTTTTCTTTCTCTTTCATACGGCCATGAAGTAATTCGACTTTGAAATCTTTAAATTCGTTTTTTACCTTTTCAAATTCTGCAAGAGCTGATTTTGCTTCCATATTCTCACTTTCTTTGATTAATGGACAAAGAACAAACATTTGGTTGTTCACACCATTTGTCTGAAATAGTCCGTCAGGAGGATTGTCTCCAAATTTTAATTGTTGTTTACACCAATCGTAACATCCATGTCTTTTTTCTTCGTTAACTAGGAATGTATCAATTTTAACCCTTCCTTTGGGCAATTCATCCAGTACGGATAAATCTAAATCCCCAAATACTGTTAATGCCATGCTTCTAGGGATTGGAGTCGCCGTCATAGACAGAAAATGTGGTGTTGTTTTTATACCTGTTTTTACGTTTTCAGATTCTAATTCTAGTAGATATTCTCTTTGCTTAACCCCAAATCTATGCTGTTCATCTACAATAACTAGACTAAGATTCTTTAATATTTTTTCATCATAAAGTAGTGCGTGTGTGCCGATGTATAAAGTTCCTTGATCATTATCTGAATTCTCCTTATTTTCACTTAAATTTTTCCTTGCATTTTTCGTGCCTGATGTAACAAGTTCTACATTTATTCCGAACGGCTGTATCATTTTTATTAAACTTTCGCTGTGTTGTGTGGCTAGTACAGATGTTGGTGCCAAAAAAACAACGTTGTGTCCACATTTTAACGCTTGTAATGATGCAACTGCCGCGACCCATGTTTTTCCTGAACCTACATCGCCTTCTAATAATCTATTCATTGGCGAGTTTTTACTCATATCTGTAATTATTTCATTTGCAGATCTTAATTGTGCTTCTGTGGGCTTGAATGGAGAATTTTCTATGAAAGTATTTAGTAAATTTATATCTTTTTTTACTTCTAAGCTTTTTAACGCTGTACGTAATTTCTTTGCATCCAATACAGTTTTTTGTATTGCTAGTATTTCGTCGAAGGCTAATCTTTCTCTGCCCTTTTCGACTTCTTCTAAATTTTTTGGTGTGTGAACAAATTTTAATGCTGTAATTAAATCTACAAGCCCATATTTTTCTTTAATACTATCAGGTAGTGGATCCTCAATTAATAAATCCGTTGTTGCGTATGGATTGTATGTTAAAAATTCTATTATTGCCGATATTTTTCCTTTGATCCATCTGGATGTAAGTCCTGATGTCTCTGGATATATTCCTGAAATGTTGCCTAGAAATTTTGTTTTTTCTCCTTCTACGACCTCATATTTAGGACTACCCATTGATAATTTTTTCCCTTTCAAAGTCACTTTGCCATAGAAAATAGCTTCTGTGTCTTTTTTCAAATATGTTGTTACATATGTTTGATTGAACCATACTAAGTCGATAATTCCAGTATTATCGACTATTTTTGCTTGAACTAATTTTTTACCATAACGTGTTACGAATAATTGAATATTCAAAACAGTGCCTCGAATGGTAACGACTTCATTGGCGTGATTTATCAAATCGGAAATATTTAAAGCTGAAGAACTATCTTCGTATCTAAATGGAATGTGAAAAATTAGGTCTTGAAGAGTAAAAATCTCAAGTCGCTCTAGCTTCTTGGTTACAGCAGGGCCGACCTTTGGTAAAGTTGTGACAGGATCTGATAGTTTCATACCCTGATTATAGCAAAAATAATTTGCTTTATATTATAGTTAGGCTACATCGGATTTTGGTCTCGATAGTTTCAGAATAGCTTCTTTTAGCATACATAATGATCTTTCGTAATCAGGATAAACTTCACAACCAAGTTTTTCCCCATATCTTCTTGTGTTTATTAATAACTGGTAAGGAGAAACTCGTTGAACTTCTCCAGAATGCGTATTAATTGTATCTCAATACTTGGCGTCTCGTAATTCGGATTCGATTTTCAGAGGTAATGTGTAAAATTCACAATTGTCTGATCTCGTGGTAAATGCATTCAGCATAAAAAAAATTAAAAAAATTAAAAAAAAGAAAAAAAGAAAAAGGTATGTTTAATAACATACGAAATATTATCACATTATCTATGATAAAAGCTCAAGATTATATTGTAAATATAGAATTATCTCAAGGTAAGGGGTTATTCAAAACCCCTTCAATATTATTTAACGTTGTTTTCAAAGAATGTAACCATGGTTCTGACATAGGCACCTGTAGCACCTTTGCCATAATACCAAAAAGGGCTATCTAGATAAGAGAAACCGGCAATATCTATATGCGCCCATGGTGTATCGTTTACAAATTCTTTGATAAAGGCTGCACCAGTCATAGCTCCTCCCAAACGGGCTGAGGCTGAGTTTTTCAGATCTGCGAAATCACCTTTCATAGCCTCAGAAAATTCTTCCCACATCGGTAGCTTCCACATATATTCATCTGTTTGTTTTGATGCGGATAATATGTCATCAGCTAGGTTATCATTATTTGTCATAACACCTGCCGCGTGTGCACCAAGTGCAACCATACATGCTCCAGTAAGTGTTGCTAAGTCTATGATTTTAGCTGGTTTATATTTATCTACTGCATATGCAATTGTGTCAGCTAGTACGAGTCTGCCTTCTGCATCTGTATTTCCAATTTCAACAAATTTTCCATTATATGCTTTGAAAGTATCGCCAGGTTTGTATGACATTGCATCTACTCCGTTGTCAGCCAATGCCAAAAATCCTGTCACATTCACGTGTATTTTTAACTCTGCCAAAGATAATATTGTTCCAAGTACGACAGCAGATCCTGTCATATCGTCGCGCATTGTTTCCATTGAGCCAGTGGGTTTAATATTCAAACCACCTGTATCATAAACCATTCCTTTCCCAACTAATGCGAAAATCTCATTTGATGTTTTATTTCCTTTATATTCTATTATTGCGATTCTTGGCGGTGTAGCTCCACCTGCTCCTACAGCAAGTAATAGTTCCATGCCAAGTTCTTTCATTTCTTTGTTATCAATAATTCTAGTCTTCAAGCCATATTCTTTTCCTTTCTCCTCTACTAAGTTACACATTGAGAGGGTATGTATTTCATGGTTACTTTTATTAACCAAATCTCGGACTAAGTTTACTTGATTGTTAACAATATTTGATCTATCTATAATTTTATTTAAAGATTTATCAATGTCAAAAAATATAGTTATATTGGTTGATTTAGCATCTTTTTTATATGCATTAAATTCATATGCAGAAATATATATTCCTTCGCATAATGACTGAACTGCTTTATCATCGAATTCTTTTGATAATAATTTTACCTGTGCATTTTCTAATTTCAACTTTACAGCCTGATTAAATCCAATAGAAGCACATAATCTATATGTATTATTTTCTATTTTTTTCTTCTCCCCTGCACAGACGTAGATGTCTATATTTTCATCGTATATAAAATATGAACAATCTTTTGCTTTTGGATCTTTCATTATTTTCTTAACAGTTGAAGGAAGTATATTTACATCTTCAGTGCTAAAAATAATGATACTATTTTTTGATTCATTTCCAATTTTAATTTCTACCATATAGTATTTTTAATATAGGCAAATGATATCATAAAAACTTAATATGTTGGACTTGATAAAATGCAAAATTAAATTTTAATTTCGCCGTATAATCTATGGTGTGTAAAAAGAAAAAAATGAGCGAAGCCAGCCATGTTTCCCCAATAATTTTTTGCCCAAATTCGTAATTCTTTATCTGTAGGTTTTTTCTCTTCACTTGCAAAATAACAATCTAATGTTATTTGTCGAAGATGTGTGTCTATTGGATATGCTTCATATTTGTCAAACGAATAAAGTAAAATGCAGTCTGCAATCTTTTCTCCAATTCCCTTTATATACTTTAATTTATTTTTTGTACTTTCATAATCTAAAGACTTTAAAATTTCTATAAATTGAGATTCTTTCTCTAATTCATTATAAAAATTCTTCAAATATTGAGCTCTGAAACCTGCCTTGCACTCACGTAATTCTTCAACAGTTATCTTTTTTACTATTTCAAAAGATGGAAAAAAAATAGTATTTGTCGAATATTTTTTACTTATGTTAGTTAAAATATTTTGAATATTTTTAACAGTATTATTTGAAGATAAAATAAATGAATTAATGCAATACCACGGATCCTGTCTTATTATTCTTAAACCATATAAATTCTGCATTGTAGCTTGGATATATTTATCAAAAACAATTTGTCTAATTAGAAAGTCGTAGTCTAAATCTAGGGAAAAATAATTCGTAATCTCTTTTTCTAGTTCTTTCTCGGATTCGTATTCCAGATGACCAGAATCTTTATATCCTATTTGTTTAATTTTCAATAAATTTCCATAAATATTTCCAGTCCAAAGATCTGCTGATTTATCATAATTCCATTCAAAGGTTTGACCGGACATTAATGTGTGATATAGATCAAAATTGTTATACTTTAATTTATAGTGCATTTTATATTTATATACATTTCATCCCCGCAGAATACGGGGATAAATATGATTACTTTTAAACTAGTAATAACAAACCTTGATATTTTATAATTCGCTGTTTAGGTATTTCTTTACGAATTCTTCCATATATTTACCTAATTGTACTTGAATATTTGGGATTTTTTCTATAAAGAAAGCCTGAATTGCTGGTATATCTGCACCATATTTCATTAATGTATCAAGTTCATTTTTTTGATCTTCTTGAAGTTGGCTATATGCAGTTTCAAAAATTCCTGCCTCTAATATTTTGTATAATCTATCTTTCTCAGAAACAACCTGATCAGCTGGCATTTCTGGATGTCTGGCTGGGATAACTTGCTCAATTAAGTAATCAACAATTCTTGGATCCTGAGGATATTCTTGTTCTTCCTGTGGCTGTTGTGGAGCCTGGTATGATTGTTGAATTGGTTGTTGATGCATTTGCTGTTGAACAGGCTGCTGATAATTCTGTTGTGGTGCTTGATAATTTTGATTGTTCTCAAATTCTTCTGGTGGTATTCCAAAAGTTCCACCCATGTCGTTAGCAGGTGTAAAAGGATTAGATGGATTTTGTGGTGGCTGGTTGTTGTTAAAATTTGTAGGCATAGTTTGTATACTAAAAATTTATTATTTATATTAGCACATTATATACTCAATTGTGCTGTGTGACTATCTCATTTATTATTGTGTTTGCCGTAGTTATTAACATATCATAAGATGATTCGTTTACAATATGATAATCTGCCATTGCAATTGCACTTCCTTTATCCATTTCTTCTAGCTCTGCATAATCTCTTTTTATGCTTGTTTCTCTATCTCTAGGTCTTTCTTCTCTCACGGCTAATCTTTTGTACCTTGTTTCTGGGGAGGCATGAATGGCAATTGTAATAAAATTTTCTCCAAATTCTTTTTTGAATATTTTATATTCGTCCCAACTGTACATGTTGTCTATAATTATGTTTTTACCTTCGGATAGGTGTTTTTTAATTTTATCCATTGCTATCACAGCCATAGCTCCCATTCCAAATGCTTCTCTCAATTCCAATCTTACAATACGTTCTTTTTCTTCAGTTGCTTCACCATATCTTCTAATAGCTTCTTCTGTTGATCCTAGATGGATTTTTACAAAACCTATGTTTTCGAATAATTTTGTAATTTCAGATTTTCCTGCACCAGCCATACCGCAATTCGCAACTACTAATGACATATTATTTTTTTTAATAATTAATGAAATTTGAAAAAAGCAACCTAGGGTCGTATTATGTCATATATAATATGTAAATTAAATATGCCGAGTTAGCTCATACAAAATGTCATCGAGAGGATACTTGTTAGCTCATAAATAGG
>JBAXGO010000030.1:0-13866 GCA_037139335.1 bacterium | reverse complement strand
TTCAACAGTCGCCCTTCGACGAGCTCAGGGTGACATTCCCTTCGACGAGCTCAGGGTGACATTAAAGTTGTCATGGTGAGCCTGTCGAACCATGATGTTGAATTTTTCAACAGTCGCCCTTCGACGAGCTCAGGGTGACAACAAGAATGCATGGATTCCTGCTTTCGCAGGAATGACAGTGCTGAGCTCGTATTATTCTCTCCTTTTATTAAAGGAGAGATGTCCGTTAGGACAGAGAGGTTAGATTCCTGCTTTCGCAGGAATTACATATCCCGCGGGAGGGATTTATAAAAACATTTGCATCTATGATTACGATTTTGTATATTAGTAATACATCGACAAGCTATAAATAGCTTTTAACCAACAATTTTTTATGAAAGTTCGCTTTACTCAGAAATACCTCCAGTCTATCTGGATAAAGATCCTTTTGGGGTCTGTTTTTACGGTTGCTGTTTATCATATTTTTTTCTTATTTTTAGACTTGTTAAATCTTCAAAATAAATACGAAGCAAATTTTGTAACAATAATTATTACAATAATAGGATTTTATTTTTCTGTTATTCCAATTAAAGCACTATCATCAATATTTCCAGATTGGTATATGTACACAACTAATAATCATTTTCCATATTCGAGAAATGGATGGGTTTTTACTATTGAACAAATTTTAGTAGCAATTTTCGTAACTGTATCAATTTTTGCAATTTATATAATCATAATGTGGATGAAGAGATTGTATAAACGTTTCGTTTTGAAAAGAGTCATTGTTAAGAAATGGTCGAGACTTTCAATCATAGTTGGTATTTCTTGCTTTCTATACTACGTAATACTACTAGTGATTGCCAGCATACTTGCAACTCAAGCAGGCTAAGTGTATTTTAAAATCATTAACTTTTAAATCACCATAATGACATCAAGTTTTTTTTCACCAAAATCAGTTGCCGTAATTGGTGCTTCAACAAATCCGAAAAAGTTAGGCTATATGATAATAGATAACTTAAAAAACTCAGGTTATACAGGTCGTATTTATCCTATCAATTCCAAAGCAGATGAAAATACAATAATAATCCAATACAAAGCTTATTCAAGTGTTTCAAGCATTCATGAAATTCCAGAATTAGTAATAATTTCTATTCCTACTGATTTTGTATTTGATGAATTAATGAAGTCTTATGCATTTGGAGTAAAAAATTTTGTAATAATTACAGCCGGTTTCAAAGAAATAGGGAATGATAATGCAGAAAAATTAATCAATCAATTCATATCAATACATCCAGATGCAAATATACTAGGTCCAAATTGTCTAGGATATATTGATACGCAAACTCCTATTAACGCTTCTTTTGCCGCATCAATGCCGATGAAAGGGAATATTAGTTTTTACTCACAATCAGGAGCTTTGTGTACTGCCATACTAGATTGGAGCGATAAAGTAGGCATGGGTTTTTCTAAATTTGTTTCACTAGGTAATAAGAATCAAATTAGTGAAAATATTTTTCTAGACAGTAACTTCATAAATTCAAATGATAATGCTAAACCATCTTTTTTTTATCTTGAATCATTCAAAGATGGGAAAGAATTTGTTAATAAAGCTAAAAAAGTTAAAAGTCCTTTAGTAATTCTGCATCCAGGACGATATTCCGAAACTGCAGCAGCAATGCAGTCACATACAGGCTCAATGGCAAGTAATGACAGAGTAATCAGTGAAGCACTAGATGAAGCAGGAATTATCCGAGCGTATGGACTAGAAGATATTATGGATTTAATGATGATATTTAACTTTTACCCATCATTTAGAAAAGTTCAGCGAGTTGCCATCGTCAGCAATGCAGGTGGACCAGGCATAATTACCACTGACTGTATCAAGGATTATAAACTTGAATTGTCACAGTTAAATGATAATACGAAAAGAATTTTATCAGAAAGACTTCCCAAAACAGCCAATATTCACAACCCAATTGATGTAGTAGGCGATGCAATGGCAGATAGATATGGTTATGCGCTTGATACAGTTTTGGCAGATGAAAATGTGGATGCCGTCATTGTACTTCTCACACCTCAAGCCATGACGCAGATTGATTTAACCGCAGAATTTATACAAAGATTAGCTAAACAACACAATAAAGTCGTGGTGGCCTCTTTTATGGGTGGAAAAAGAGTTGATAAATATGAACAATATTTGTTTTCTTATGGTATACCATATTTTGATTATCCAGAAAGAGCCGTTTGGGCCCTGTCTAAATTAAATTTAAAAGAATCTAATAATTTAAATAGCCAAGTAAATATTCCAGATAATGTTAGTATTGAAAATATTTTTAAAACACCTAGTGAAAAAGATATTACGAATGAACAAGATTTGTATTCATTTATTCCAGAGGGAAAAATAGTAATGAAATTAATTTCAGATCAAATGTGGCACAAATCAGATACTGGAGGTGTGAAACTGCATTTAGATAGTAATGAAAAAAGATTACATGCATATAAGGAATTAATTCAATTAGGTGAAGATCAGAAAAAAGAAAATTCTAATTTTGAATATAAAATATTAATGCAGGAAATGGTAAAAATAGATATTGAATTATTTATCGGAGCGAAAAGAGATAGTAATTTCGGAAATGTCGTAGCCTTTGGAATGGGAGGAATTTATGCAAATATTATTGATGAAAACATGCTTTTTTTGTCTTTCGCTGATAAAGATTATATTAAAAATAAAATATTGAATTCCAAAACAGGACAAATATTAAATGGGGCAAGAGGTCAAAAAGGTATTGATATTGATAGTTTAGCCGATTCAATATTAAGTCTTCATAAAATATTATCAGAACATCCAGAAATTAGTGACATTGATATTAATCCTCTCGGAGTCGTTAATGGAGAACTTTATGCAGTCGACATCAAGATAAAATGAAGTTAACCATCATACATGTAATGTGGTATCATTACATATAAATATTTTTTAAACCCCAACAATACTTATGGGAGACATAAAAATAACATTCGAAGATTTGAAGAAAACTGACTCATTAGAAGAACACATAATTTCTAAATTTCAGAAATTATCTAAATTTTTAAGTGAAGATTACAAAGCACAAATTAATGTAAAAGATCTTACTCCAAATAAAATAACAAAGAATTTAGAGTATGAAATTGTGATTAATTTGAAGAATATTGAGAAAGGTAAAAATCGAGAATACAATGTCGTAAATAAAGAAAACGATATGTATGCGTGTATAGATAAAGCTATTGAAAAAATGGATCAGCAACTAAGAAAGAATCACGAAAGAAAATCTGATAAATTTAAAAAAGTTAAAAATGTTATTATTGACAGGTACAAAAGCATTTTTCAAAAAGAGGCTCAAATCCCTGAATAAGTTAAATTAAAATAAAATATTGATATGAATGCCAATGTAATTATTCATTTACTTCTATGGTATGGGCTAATGCTTGTATCAGGTCTAATTTTTTGGCTTTCGTTTCATCAATTATTCAATAAATTATCTGATAAAGGCTATGCACTAAGTAGAGCATTATCATTGATATTGCCAGCAATAATTTTATGGACATTGGGATTCGTTTTCAAACTTCCTATTACGAATATAACAGTTTGGATTACGATGTTATTATTTTGGGGAAGTTGCTTATTTTATAAATATAAGTTCAAAATTCCTTTTCCCAAAGTTAAGAAATCACATATTATTGCGATAGAAGCAATCTTTTTCATTTTTTTAGTTATTACGCTTTTTGTAACATCCTTTCATCCAGCAATTGATGACATTACAGAAAGAATTATGGATTTCCAACTGCTGGATGTATTAACGACGACAAGTTCTTTGCCTGCTAAAGATATGTGGTCTACATCTGATAATGTCAATTATTATTATTTTGGATATTTTTTCTTTGGTATTATTAATAAATTGACTGGTACTGATGCGTACATGGGTTATTTATTTGCAATGGGCTTCATTTATGCCATGGCATCTGGAATACTATTTTCTTTGGCATATAGTTTCAAGAAGAATTACTATGTTGCGATTTTTGCTGTATTGATGCCATTATTCTTTTCCAATTTTAATTTCATATATAAGATAGGCGATAAACTAATTTCATATATTCCACAATCAGAAAGATTAATATTCTTTTTTTTGTGTATATATATAATTTTATTTGTAGGAATTTTTATAGGTTTGACTTTGGTAAAAAGACGAAGTGCTAAAATATTTTTAATATTATCCATACCAGCAATACTGATACATGCCAGTTTTTCAAAAGTACTCGATATTATTCCAACAATTTATAATTTTTTTACAGTTTCAGAGGCTGGCAGAAGCGCATTGTGGTTTCCTGATGTTTCTAGAGTTATAGAAAATACAATAAACGAATTTCCATTTTACAGCATCGTAATAGGTGATCTGCATCCTCATTATTTGGATTTATTTTTTTTACCTGCTTTCTTAACTTTGCTGTATCTTGATTTCAGACTTATAACACCAAAAAAAACATATCAATATTTACTAGAGGCGAAAAATAATTTTGAACTAGATTATAAAAAAGAGAAGAATATCTCAAAGAAGAGACTTTTTCTAACTAAATTAAAATTTTTGCAAAGTTTTAAAAATTATACAAAATCACATATTTCTAATTTATTTAACTCTATTACTAAATTACAACTTTCAAATAAGTTTAAATTCCTAAATAAATTAAATAAAAAAGTAAATTTACTAAGTGCTTATAATATATTAATTTGTAGAGTTAATTCTTTTTGGAAAGTAAAAGGCATAAGGAAAATTTTCTTTATTAAATTAATTAGTCTTTTAGCCTTTTCGGCTGGTATTGCGACAAATTCATGGGAATTGATTTGTTTTGCTGTATTTATTTTCATGAAAGACGTAATCTTCATAATTAGAACTACATCTATTTCATATCATAAAAGTATTTTGAATGTAAAGAAATTACTTTCCATATCAGCATTTTTATTACTTTTTGATATGGTTATGTTCATTAGTGCATTTTTATTGCAAATACCATTTATCAAATCAATTACTGTTCCAGTCAGCGGAATTAGACTTAATTTAATAAATAATAATCAAGACTTTTTGTCATTTTTTAAAGATAATTTTACACCTATTGGTTTTATTCAAAATATAAACAATAAGTTATTTGTAAATTTTAGTCCTGAAGTAGTTATTGCATCTATAGTTCTTTTTATAGCAATTGGTGGATTTATTTATAATTTTATTTCAAAAGAAACTAAAAGCACAAAATTTCAGTTAATGGGAATGTACGCTGGTTTTTTAATTTCGCTTATTACTTTTATTTTAGTATTCGGAAATCCTATTTTTTCTATTAATAATTTTGGTGTCGAAGATATAATTTTTACTTTAATTTATGCTTTTGTTGTTTTGTTTGCTGTATATTCACATTTGAAAGAGAAATTATCGCCTGGTATATATGTAGCATTTATTACATCTTTTTCGTTATTTAGTATTACAATTTCTACATTTACATCATTAATAATATTATTTGTTCAGAAAAATTTTGATTTATCTCCATTTGGGCAATATTTAAATACTTTTAGTGTATATTTGGTAATAGCAAGTGTAGGGATAGCATTTATAATTTACGATATTATTAAGAAAAAAACAAAGAGCACTCAATACTTCATTTTATCTTTATTATTATCGGGAATATTTTTAGCAATATTTACTGAATTTTTTTATGTTGCTGACTTTTTTGGCAGAGCTGGTTATGAACATCATAGGGCAAATACTATTTTCAAAATTAATTATATTGGATTTGTATTTTTCGGTTTAGCTGCTGCTTGGGTATTTTATAGAATATTGAAATTACACATATGGCAAAGAAATCACAAAGAAAATTTTATTAATTACACGGCATCGATTGGCATAAGTTTATTCAGATCAGTATTATTTATTACTGTTTTTCTTATTTTTCTATACGTGCCTTATACATTATCTCAATGGTTTCCGTTTTTTGAGAATAAATTTTTGATAGCTGACAAAATATGTATATTAATAATAATGTCGGTTGTTTATATAATGTTTATTTTATTTGGAATAGCATTATTTATAAAATACCGAATTTATAATTTAAAATCACTAAAAAGAGAAAGTGGAATGTGATTACTTATTGTATTACTATAATACTTTTATTTTCATTAATTGCAGTGGTTAATTTTAATGATAATATTTTTGGTACAAAATTAGCTAATGGACAATGGAGTGATATAAAAATAAAAACATTAACTCTTGATGGCTATGCAGCAACGAAAAGTAAATATCCAAAAATCTTTGAAGCAATTGAATATTTCATGTCTATAAAGGACAACAATGATGTAATCCTGCAAGTAAATGGTGACGCATATAAACATCAGTCGATAGCATCTGTTTATTCAGTTACACCAACAATATTGGGATGGTGGGGACACGAAGCTCAATGGAGAGAATCGTCCATTGTTTATGACAAAGATGAAATTTATAGTAGTCCTGCAGATTGGTTAAAAGCCAAAGGATCTGCTTATGCAGAAAAAAATAAATACGAGTACGAAGTGGATTTGAAATTAGGATGCAGAGTTGATGATATCAAAAGAGTTTATACTTTAACGGAAAGTTCACCATCGAAAAGATGTGGACTAGATTTGAATAATCCATTATCGAATAGTGTTAATTCTGCATATGAATATGGTTGGAAAGATGTCGTGAAAAAATACAAACTAACTTATATTTGGGTTAGCCAAGTTGAAAAAGACAAAATTGGTCCAGAAGTCTGGTCAATATTTGAAAATAATTCATGCTTCCTAAAAAAATTCGACAACAACGACATCCGATTATACAAGATATTGTGTAAGTAATTTGGGAGGAGTTAAAAATTAAAAATTAAAAGTTATAAGTTATAAGTACTTGTCATCCTGAGCTTGTCGAAGGATCCCGTTGGATTTCTCTACCAAAAGGGTGTCGAACCTGTCCTCTAAAAATCCCTCCCTCGGGAGGGTTCCCGCTCAGCGGGAGGAAGGGGTTTGTGTAGGAACAGGCGGGGTGTGTTCATTTCCCCTCTCCTAGTCCCCTAATATACTGAAGTATGTCATTTCGAACTATAGTGAGAAATCTCGTTAATTAATCCAACGAGATCCCTCATTTCATTCGGGATGACATAGAAAGGGATAAGAGGATACATGGATTCCTGCTTTCGCAGGAATGACAGATTAAGGGAGGAGCCTGTGGTGTGCTCTTCGAAGATCTATGTCATTTCGAACGTTAGTGAGAAATCTCGTTAATTAATAAGACGATATGTTGCTAAGCTTTAATCCGACGAGATCCCTCATTTCATTCGGGATGACATATAAAGAAATGCGGTATGACATAGAAAGGAAGGGAAAGATGCCGCTGAGCAGAATAGCATAGAATGATAAAGTTTACGCCTACTTATTCATTAATTAAGTTATTCAAACTATCTATAATATTTTGTTCAACTTCAATTTCACTAGAATCAAAGACAGCTTTAATTTTTTTATAGCTGATATCGCCAGGTATATAGATTTCCTCTCCAGCCTTAGATTTTTGAGAACGAATAACATCACATAATCCAGAAACAGATTTTTTAAATTTACCTATTTCTGTAAAAGATTCAATATCAATAGCAATCAATAAACCACCATGTTCCGAAGGAATGTAATCAGGATCCATTTCATTACTAAGCAAACTTACCACCAAAGATCCTGTAAGAATTTCAAGAAGCAAAACAATGGAGTATCCTTTATATCCAGCCCCCATAGGAGTTAAATTTGATATTCCATCATCATTCATAGATAAATTTGGATCAGTTGTAAATTCTCCATTATCATCAACCGCAGCAAATTGCTTTAAATCTTTTTTATCTCTCTTAGATTCTTTTAATTCAAAATATGGAATTTCTGAAGTAGCCATATCGATAAGAATCGGTTCATTTTCTGTTGGAATCGCGTAAGACATAGGATTTGTACCGAATAATCCCTTAGTTCCATTATGAGGAATAACAGCTAACGGTCCACCGTTAAAAAAACATAGTCCAATCATATTTCTTTTAGTAAGTTCATAAGTCCAAAAACTTAATGTGTGAATACCTGCAGAATTATTAATTCCAACCATTGCTATTCCATTTTGTTTAGCTCTAGTAATAAGTTCATCATGAATATATTTAAGTTTTAATGAAGGAGCAAGAGTATTAAAATTTATTAATAAAGATGAACTCTTTTCGGTAATAACATTTATTTCATTAGTAGAATTTTTTGACCACACTTCTAGATCGTGGCTTAATTCAGCCAATGGATTGAGCCTAGGATATTTTCATATGTATTCTATAATAGCTTGTTATGCAAAAATATTCTGCTTCATCGGTAAAAACAAACCTTAATACTGCTTTAGTAATTAGCTTTTCTAAATCTGATATTTTCATTATTTATATTGATAAATGTAAATTATTTTATTTTACAAAATATACTAAATCCACTAGTCGTCGCTCAAGTCCGACAGATGCTATAATAGGACATGACGGAACATATCGACAAACAACTTTTGCAAAAATTATCTGACTTTGGATTAACAGAAATAGAGTCTAGGATATATCTTTTCTTAGTAAATAATACTCCAAGATCTTTTCTTGAAATATCCAAAGCGTTAAATATTCCAAGAACATCTATCTACGATAATTCAGAAAAGCTTTTAAATAAATGTTTAATTGAGAAAATTCTTCAATCAAATACTACATTATTAAAGGCATTTTCTTTAGAAATTTTGGATCATTTTATTCAAAGAGAAAAGGATAAAATTGAAAATATGTCTTCATCATTAGATTTTATTAAAGAAAAATTAATATTTGATATAAATATTTCAGAAAACACAGAAGTAAAATACTACAGTGGTGTCGAAGGTCTCAGACAAATGATGTGGAATGCATTAAAAGCTGAAAATGAGATAGTGGGCTATAGTATTTATGGGAGAAGAGAAGTCGTTGGTGATAAATTTATGTCTAGATATTTTGAAGAATTCAAAAAAAGAGGATTGAGAGATAGAGTAATAGCCAATCCTAGAAAAGAAACAATGAACTATATTCGAAAATATTTAGATTTGAAAAATCATCCGCAAAATTCAAAAGATATTAGGTTATTACCTTCAAAAAAGTTTTATATCAGCGGAGATACCATGATTTATAATAATACATTTGCTGTTTGTTATTGGAAACACGGTAAAATTGTTGGTGTAGAAATGATCAATCCTGAATTTGTTAAATCACAAAAATCAATATTTGAAATTTTATGGTCAATTGCGAAAAGATTAAAGTAATTACTTCGATTTTGCCAAGTCTTCCCAAATCTTTTTCTGTTCTTTAGATAATTTCTTAGGAATTTCAATTTGAATTTTTATAATATGATCTCCATTTCCATTACCTCTAAATCGTGGTGATCCAATACCAGGCAATTTGATAACTGTGCCATATTGAGTTCCAGGCTGTATTTTCAAATTTTCTGATCCATGAATAGTTGGAATTTGAATTGATCCGCCTAAAACAGCCGTTGAAACCGGTATATCGATCACTGACATAACATCATCTCCTTGTCGAACAAAATTATTGTGTGCAGCGACTTTAATTTTTATATATAAGTCTCCTGCTGGTCCTTTATTTTCACCAAAATTTCCCTCACCTGTAAATTTCAAAGTCAATCCTTCATATGAGCCTTTAGGGATTTTAATTTTCAGCGTCTGTTTCATTTTTTCCAAACCATCTCCAGTACATGTTTTGCATTTTTCTTTAAATGAAGATCCCGTTCCATTACACATATGACATGTAGTCATCATTGTCATATTACCAAATGGTGTTCGGGAAATACGTTTTTCGTTACCTGTTCCAGCGCAATTTTCGCATTTACTTTTACCGAAACCACCTTCTCCCTGACATGTACTACATTTTATTAATCTTTCAAATTGTATATCTAGTTCTTTGCCGAAACAGGCATCTAAAAAGTCTATTGTTAACAGAATCGTCAGATCATCACCTCGAGAACTTCGTTCGCCTCTAGGAGTCCCGTATTCGTTAAATCCACCGCCTCCAAAACCGCCAAAAAAAGAACCTAATATATCTGATAAATCCTCAACATTACCAAAACCTCCATAATTACCATATTGAGATGAATCGAAACCTCCCATGTTATCTGTCGAACCAAATCTATCGTATTGAGCTCTTTTTTGTTTATCAGAAAGAACTTGATAAGCCTCATTTATTTCTTTAAATTTTGCTTCTGAATCTGATGCCTTATTTCGATCAGGATGATATTGATGTGCTAATTTACGAAATGCCTTTTTTATTTCTTCTTCAGAAGCATCTTTAGATATTCCTAGTACTGAATAGTAGTCTTTAGCAGCCATATATATTTTCCTTCTATAATAAGTAACCGTCAAATAATTTTATAATACAGGATTATACCTGTATTTATAGATTTCAATGTAAACAAAAAATCGTATTCGATATTTTAGCAAAGAAGACAATATTTTGCCAATAATTTAGTATATTTGAAATAATTCTAATTTTATAACGTTATATTATTAAGAGCATGACATGATAAAGATGTTATGAAACTATGGATACTTTATTCTATTTTTCTAAATATAAACAAATGAATCCTAGATCTATACAACACAACTACAATTCAACTAATTATGATTTAGTAAAAGAATCCAATTACAGATTGCACATAGATGATTTGCGAAATAGAATGACTCCTAAAATTAAAAAGCCTATATTGAAACAAAACTATACACCGAAGTTAAAACTAATTGTAAACTTAAATAAATAACTTATTTATAATTAAAGGGAAAAAGGCTCTGAAAAAGAGCCTTTTTGTTTTACATAGCCATATCGGTAACTCTTTTCTCTCTAATAACTGTAATTTTAACAGTACCAGGATAAACCTGAGTATCATGGATTTCCTTTGCAATATTTCTAGCCATCATAACCGTTGTAGCATCATCAACCTGCTCTGGATTAACAAAGACTCTCAACTCACGTCCAGCCGAAATAGCATATGCATCTTTAACACCAGTATTCTTCCTAGCGATCTCTTCTATTGCTCGTACTCTTTGTAAATAATTTTCCATACTTGTAAATCTTGCACCAGGACGGCCACCTGAAATAGCATCTGCTATATATGTAAGTGCTGACTCCAAACAAATTGGAGGTACTATCTGGTGATGCGCAAGCATACCATTCAAAACTTCTTCTTCTAGTCCTAATTTTTTACCCATTTCATATCCAACTTGTGGATGAGCACCTTCCATTTCTGGCGGAGCTACCTTGCCTAAATCATGGAATAATGCACATTTTTTTGCTAAATCGACTCTTAAGCCCAATTCTGCTGCTAAATTTCCAATCATATTTACAACTTCAAGAATGTGTCGACCTTGATTCTGACCATAACTATATCTATATTTGAATCGACCTAGTAGTCTGAAAATTTCTGGTGATAAGTTTGGGAATCCTGCTTTGAAAGCAATTTCCTCACCAGCTAATCGAATATCTTTGGCTAAATCGACCTTGGCTTTTTGAACAACTTCTTCAATACGACCAGGATGAATTCTACCGTCAGACATTAATATTTTTAATGCATTGTAAGCAACTTCACGCCTCAATGGATCAAAACCAGATATGACAAAATATGTTGGAGATTCATCAAGTATGAGTTCACAACCTGTAAGTCTTTCAAAAGCCTTAATATTTCGTCCTTCTTTACCAATGATTCTACCTTTAACTTCATCACTTGGAAATTCTATAGTTCTAGTCGTAACTTCTGCTGTATAGTCTGTAGCAGCTCTTTGCATGGCATCAATCAACATTAGTTTTGCTTTTTCATCTACAGAACTATCAATTTCTTCGTAAGCTTGTTTTATCTTATACGCTTTCTCTTTACTAAGTACTTCATCAAGTTCTTCAAACATACGTTTTTTGGCATCTTCTCTAGATAGACCAGCAACTTCTTCCAATCGTCCTTCAAGATCATTTCTCATTGAAGCAATTTTATCTTTATCATCTTCTAGAAGCTTAAGTTTTTCTTCAACTTTCAAATCCTTTTTTTCAAGCATATCCATTCTTTCAGCAAGAACTTTTTCTCTCTCAAGAATTTTTCGTTGAAGATCATCAACTTCTTTTTCTTTTTGAGTTATTAAATTTCTTGTATCGTTTTCTTGCTTTCTGCTTCTATCTGCGAATTCACGAGCTCTTTGTTCTATTTCTTGAGCCCTTTTTTCAGCATCCTCAATTCTCAGCTTTGCTCTTTCATCGGCCTTTTTGATCTTCAACTCGAGTTCTTCATCAGTTACAGTAACTGCAGCAACGTGATTTACTACTTCAGTAGTCTTTGATTTCTCCAGTTTTTGATATATTTTGAACGCGAAGTATGAAGCAACCCCGAGGAATCCAATGAGGATTACACTAATAACTATTAATACAGCTTCCATCTTAAATTAGTAAAAACTAAATCTACGACAGAATTTGTGTAAATCAGAATGTCAAAGGAACTAGCCCCCGAAGAATCAACAAATTATTTTTATCGTTAAGCACACTAATTATTTGATAAGCTATTATACTTATTATTATTTCAAAAAAAGCAATTGTTGTCTGGACATTCATTGGATTCATACCTATTTATTACACAAAATCTATCTTATTATGCATTGTACTATTTTTAGTTAAATAATAGTAGAGGTTATATTTAAGTTGTCGTAGTAAGCCCATCGATATTTTTTCTAAAGCATACAGTCGTCCTATTATAAGTTTATGATAATAATTTACCCTGTTCCAGTCCCCTCAATGCGCCTCTAGTTTTCTCTGTAAATCACTTGGGTGGAGTGTGTTCATTTACCCTGTTCCAGTCCCCTCTAACAACTAATCGTTACCCATAAGTTCACAAAGAAGACATAAAGGATTGAATATAGTTGTAGTAATTAAATTATTAATTGCTACAATTATGAACGCTTACCTAAAACCACCATTATCCGACATAAGATTAAATAAAAGATTTGGATTTATAATAAATAAATTATTTAGATCTCCAGAGTCGTCTATACCTCAAGCATTTAGAAAATGGAAAGGAATAAAGGCTACATATAGATTTTTCGGATCTAAATACATTAAATATATAGATCTAATAAAATTATTAAAGATTAAAACTCTTAATCTAATAAATAAAATGTCTAAAACAGAAACAATATTATTAATTCAGGATACAACTGAAATTAACTACACAACACAGTTAAAAAAAGAAAAAGGGTATATACACTCTACTAATAAGGGCTTTCTCGTTCATAGTTTACTGGCTGTAAAAGAAAACAGTAGTGTCCTAGGAATAATTAACCAAGATATTTGGATAAGAAAAGAAAGTGACTATGGCAAAAGATCAAAAAGAAAAAACAAACCAATTAAACAAAAAGAATCATACAGGTGGATACAGTCAATAAAAAAATGCAAAGAAATTAAGAAGAATTCAGTATTAATAGGTGATCGAGAGTCAGATATATATGAATTATTTATATACAAAAGACCTTTAAATTTAGAACTATTAGTAAGAGCTAGTCATAATAGAAAACTTGTATCTGGAGGAAAGTTATTAGATCAAATAAGAAATAAAGATGGTGATGGAATGGTTTTATTAAAAATACCTAAAAGACATAAATTAATAGATGTTAAATTTACAATTCAATATATAAATAAAATAAAAATAAAAAAGCCAAAAGATAAAGTTAATAAGAGTCTTAATAAGGATGTAAAGATAAATAGTATTAGACTTTATTCAAGAAAAGAAAAGATTGAATGGATATTATTAAC
>JBAXGO010000029.1:0-15318 GCA_037139335.1 bacterium | reverse complement strand
GAAGTTTTTAACGAATTTTTATTTAACTGTTCGGTTTAGGAGTAGAATTCACCAACAATAATTTTAATTTTATTAGCTGTGAAAAGACAAATAGGTGAATTTAAACTTTAATATATATTTAATGATTTGAAACTTGGCTCAAATCCCTTTTCAGGTTATATTAAGATATATACAAACTGCCCTAATGCCCGAAATTATGATAATAGGCGATGTAACTGTAGACCATTTCATCACTATTCCTGACAATTATGCCGAAACTGAGGATACAGACAATAATGGTACCAAGGAATTATTATTGCCTTTTGGAGAGAAAGTTCCCGTAGATAATGTCGAAATGCATTGCGGAGGAAACGCTGCGAATATTGCAATTGGATTAAAAAGACTAGGTATAAATTCATATCCAATAATTCCAGTTGGAAAAGATACATCATCTATTTTTTGTCTTTCAGCCTTAGAAAAAGAGAATGTGGTTATAGATTATAATTACATAAGTGACGAGAATATATGCAATACGTCTTATATTTTGAGATTTCACGGAGAGAGAACAATACTGTCACATCATAATAAAAAGATTTATTTCATTCCAGACACAATCAATACTCCGTACATTTATTATTCATCTCACGATGGAGATAATAACCAATTATCGATAGAAGTATTAAAACAAATTTCTGATCAAAGCAGTAAATTAATTTTTGCACCAGGAAATACACAGATAAAAGGAGATAAAAATATATTAGAAACACTTATTTCGAAATCATATTTAACTATATGTAATAAGGAAGAAGCATATAAAATTTTATCAATTATCGATGGCTCAGATATTGACGCAATAAAAATGCTTTATAGATTGGCACATATGGGATCTCATCATGTCGTAATTACAGACGGAGGCAATGGAGTATATTTTCTAGACGGAGAAACAGGTGAAATAGGACATTTTCCATCCACAATAGGCAAAAACGATATAGTCGATTCTACAGGAGCTGGAGACGCTATGTGCACTTCAGTTATTTATAAATTTATAAAAGACGAATCATTGGCAGAAGGTGTTAAATTTGGATTAATGAATTCTGCCTCAGTATTAAAATATATTGGAGCTCAAGCAGGTTTATTGAGTTCCCTTTCTTAATCTTTACTGAGCTCGCCGAAGTACTTGACATAAGGGGTTTGTGTAGGAACAGGCGGGGTGTGTTCTGTATTAATTCCCTCCCTCGGGAGGGTGCCCGCTCAGCGGGCGGAAGGGGTTTGCACCACCCCTTGATCCCCTCCTCGGAAAGGAGGGAAAAAATCCTACAGTCTCCCTTCGACGAGCTCAGGGTGACAACTTTAGACCGTTGGTTTAAAATTAATCCGGCGAGATGCCACTAAGCGGAATGACATAGTAAACGAGAGTAAATGAAAAAATTATTGACAAAACTTTTTTCTTTTTTAAATCCCTTGCCTTTTGCTATAATACAGATAATTACCATTACTTGCAGGTTTATGAACATTCTGAATTTAGAAAATAATATTGAAGATATTATTGAAAAAGCTGTTGACGTTTTGAACTCTGGAGGAATATTAATATATCCTACAGAAACGACATATGGGATGGGTGTAGATGCTGAAAATCCTGAAGCCGTACAAAAATTATTATTGTATAAAGAAAAAAGAGAAGGAAAGCCATTATCAATTGCTGTTTGTAATAAAGAAATGGCAGAAAAATATGTTGAGTTAAACGATACAGCTGAAAACATATATAATCAATTTTTACCTGGGCCAGTAACTGTTATTTCCAAATCGACAGGAATTGCTGCGAAAGGAATAGAATCTATTAACCATAGCATTGGGATAAGAATACCCAACTACAACTTAATTTTACAAATCATTGAAAAATTCGGAAGAGGAATTACAGCCACATCAGCAAATGCTAGTGGAGGAAAAAGACCTTATAAAATTGAAGATATCTTAGATAATATTTCTGAACGACAAAAAGGACTTATAGATTGCATTATTAATGTTGGTGAGCTTCCATACAATAGCCCATCAACAGTCATAGACACTATTAGTGGATCAATTGAAACTGTCAGATCAGGAGATACACGATTTGACTTAAATAAGCATATTATTTCAAATAGCGAAGAAGAAACAGTCATATTGGGAGAGAAATTAGGAAAATATATATTATTGAACCAGAACGAAAGACCTATAATTATAGCAATTCAGGGAGATTTAGGCGCAGGAAAGACACATTTTGCGGCAGGCCTAGCAAGAGGATTGGGAATTATAAACTTAGTAAAATCCCCTACTTTTAACCTTTGCAATGAGTATAAATTTAGAAATAAAGATAGTAATTTTGTTTTTTTTCATATCGACACTTATAGAATGAACAATGAAAACGAACTTTTGGATATGGGTTTCAACGATATGGTAAAGTCTCAAAATGTAATACTAATAGAATGGGCTAATAGAGTACTACCTGTATTAGACCATTCTAAAGAAATATGCTATTTCATATGGCTGAGATTCGATTATATAGACGAAACCACAAGGAAGATATATTATTCCAACGATATTTTAGATTAATCAATCTTTTTTACATCGTCTTTATCTTTACTTTCTTCATCAGTATAGAAGCTTGATTGTGACATGTAATTCTGATTATTTGATCTATCATAGTTAATAAAATTTCTATTATTACTATATGTTGTGTTAGTATCAAACTTTTTTACATTATATGCATTGTCATTATACGAATTTCCATATTGATCATTATACATTCCAACATCATTCTTACCGAGAAAATTCATTTTATCATTAGATTCCGCAACTCTATTTCTATCATATGATCTTGTATTAGAAAAATTTCTATCGTTACTTTGTCTATAACTAACTCCAGTATTGTAATTACTTCCATAATATCTATTATTTCCATAATTGCCTGGATTACGTCCATTCAAAACTTGTTTTAGCTGTGCAAATCTAGCTCTTTTCTGATCAAGTCTACTTCTAGAAACAGAGACAGCAATTGTATTTCCGCCGAGTAATGTATTGTGGGTTCCCAAAATAGCTGCTTCACCAGAATCATCATCTTCAAACTCCACAAAAGCATAACCACGATTTAATCCAGACTCTTTATCTTGCAAAAGATCTACTCTTAAGACCTTACCGAATTGAGAATAAAGATCCCAAAGGTCTTTTTCAGAAACTTCTTGAGAAATGCCACCTATATATATTTTCATATGTAAAAGAAGATAATATAAATTTGGTGATTAGGGGTGAAATTTTTACCAATTATTCCATTTTGGAACTTTTTCCTTAGCACCGACCATTATATCACAATATTATTTTTTGAACAATACGGCGAGTTAGCTCATATATATTGATAAACTAGCAATACCATACACGAATAGTGTAAAATACGAAGTTTATTATCCAAAGTTTTATTACGCACCCGTAGCTCAGTTGGATAGAGCGCAACTTTGCGGAAGTTGAGGCCGGGAGTTCGAATCTCTTCGGGTGCATATACACAAACTCTTTTATAATCTACAATAGGACTATAGTTATTAACGTGTATTACATGAGTCCACTTGAAGTTTTTGAAAAATATCTTGACCAATTTGATTATTATTTTGATGTTAAAATTCCTGATTTATCCGCTATACAAGGAGTTAAAGAAGTTATAGTATGCTGCATGGGAGGGTCTGCATTTCCTATTGAAATTGTCACGGACCATCTGAAAGAAGCCTATAGAAGAGATGTAATCACAATATGTAGAGATTATAACCTTCCAAAAAGAATAGATGCTGACACATTAATATTAGTAGTATCTTTTTCTGGAAGTACAGAAGAAACAGTGTCATGTTTCAATGAAGCCATCGAACAAAATATACCAGTAATAGGCATTTCTATAGGTGGAGAAGTTTCCCGAATATGTAGTGAAAAAAATATTCCATTCATCAAACTACCTCCAGTTTTAGTCCAAAGATTTGGTACAGGCTACATGATAAGTGCTGTAATGAGGACATTAGTTGAAATAAAGTTAATCCCAAGACAGGATGAAGAAATTCGGAATATAAAAGTTATACTAGAACCTGTAAGGATAAATATGCAGAAACACGCAGAGGCTTTAGCAAAAAGAATGAAGGATAGAATTTTTACAGTATATACAGATAATACTCATAAATCAGCTGGCAATATAGCAAGAATAGCACTTAACGAAACAGCAAAAGTCGTTGGATATAATAATATTTTTTCCGAAAGTAATCATAATGAGTTAGCCTGTTTCGACAAAAGCCCCTACTCTCACATTTTTTTATTGCTTACTTATCCAGAGATAAATACTAAATTAATAAAAAGGTTTGAGTTATTAAAAGAAATATTGAAGGAAAAAGATATTGTTTACGAAAAAATAAACTGCAACTTCTCAAATATTTTATATAGAGAAATTTACTTTACATTATTTTTTACATATCTAAGTTATTTCCTTGCATTAGAAATGGAACACGATCCAGTAGGAACGCCTACACAAGATTTGATTAAAAAAATGCTAAAACAAATAGATAAGAATTAATAAAAATGACCGACATTACCAGCACAATCCGAATCGCGAACGAGCTGAATAATTCAGGAATTACAGATAAATATTTTTTTCCTCTAGATGAAAAAAACTTATTTAATATAAAAAAAACTTTTTCAAAAGAATTAAATTCATATTTAGATACAAATTTAAATAATATAAAAACAAATAAATATTTCGATCTTATTACAAATTCATTTTACTCAGAAGAAATTTTAACGATAGAAATAGGCGGATCGAAAACGACGGTACAATTATTACAAATTGTAGCTATACCAACTCCACGAATACTACCAATTAAGGATGCAATTGTTTTAAAAACAATCCAACCACCTCCAAGTAAAAATATTTCTTATAAAGATTTCATAAGCTGGATTTGTGAAATAATAAATTTAAATAAAAAAGATACAAAAAAAATAGCTATTAATTTGGCTGGTGCTGTAGATTCGAAGGGAAAAATTCTTTTGACCCCTCCGAATATTTACACAGAAGATTTAACTGGAAAAAATATAATAAAAGACTTAAATAAAGAACTTCCAGAACTAATAATTAATATTTTCAACGATAGCGAATCGCTTATTGCAGCACAATATTTTTATGATAAAAAAAACCTTTATAATATTTTTATAGACATAAATGGAACTGGCAACAATTCTTCAGTATTAAAACAAAACAATATTGTACAAAATCTAGAGTCTGGACATGCTAAATGTGTTCCCATATACAATACATTCGAAGAAATAGAAGAAGCAGTATCTGGAAGAAGAGGGATTGAAAGGATGTTTAATAAGATAGCACACAAAAATAATTTATCAACATCATTTATATTTGCTCCGGAAATATACGATTTAGCTTTTTCAAATGGAAAAGACATTATTAATAAACTAGCTTTTTTAACATATGAAAGAGCATTTTTTTATAAAGCATTATCTTTCATATCTTTAGACAATTATTTTAGGAATAAAAAAGAAATAAGTAATAAACAAACTGTATTTATTCTTTTTGGAGGCATAAATAAAGCAGAAAAAACAATACCAGAGCTAAAAAAGTACTTAGATTTTTTTCAATCAGATATTCAATTGGATTATTGCGTATTCGGAGAAGAAGCAGGAAGATATGGTGCTGCAATTTTAGCAAATTCTAGTCATACTTTTTAATTGTTCCAATTTTTGTATATACAAAAATCATAATCTAGCTTATTATGATATTGATATTATTTCACTAATTTCATGGACAATAAACCCAAATATAATATATTAATGCTTGGATGGGAATTTTATCCAGTATTCGCAGGAGGAATGGGTGTCGTAACAAGTGAAATAGTTGATGGATTAACCGATGCAAATATTGGAGTTCATTTCGTAATTCCAAGATTGCCAAAAAAAATTGAAATTGAAAAAGTCCATATAACTTCAGCAGAAGCTTTTATTCCATCTGAGTCTTCATTATTCACTGTGAACAATTATTCTAGTATATTGAAAAGAACCTATGTAGATACTGTTTATGCCCCATATGAAACAAAAAATATCTTTAATCAATCTGAAGTTACAAAATACAATGAAAGGGTAAAAGTAAATTTTGAAAATAAAGTGACGAATCCGAATAGCATATATCACAACGATTTATTTGCTGATATAAAAATGTTTGAAGATAAATCAGCATTAATAGCTTTGGAAAATAATTTTGATATAATTCACGCTCATGATTGGCTAACATTCCGAGCTGCAATTAAGGCAAAAGAATTAACAGGTAAACCTGTAGTACTTCACGTTCATGCAACTGAAATAGATAGATCTGGAGAAAATGTTAATACAGTCATTTTTGATATTGAGAAAGAGTGCTTAGAAAAAGCAGATTATGTAATAGCAGTTTCAGCAAAAACAAAAAACGATATTATCAAACACTACAACATTCCAGAAAACAAAGTATTTGTCGTACACAATAGCTCAAATTTTCATCAGCCACATACAAGATCAATTCTTTCCAAAGAAGATAAAATTGTTTTATTTCTAGGAAGAATAACTATGCAAAAAGGTGCTGAATACTTTATTCAGGCTGCTGCTAAAGTATTGAGATTTTTACCAGACACTATATTCGTTATGGTTGGTGATGGAGATAAATTACAGGAGTGTATAGATCTTGTTAATGAATTAAACATTGAAAAAAATTTTATATTTACTGGCTTTCTCACAGGACATAATAAAGAAAGAATGTATTCGTCTGCAGATTTATTCGTCATGCCATCGGTAAGCGAACCTTTTGGGGTTGTTGCATTGGAAGCTATCAGATCTGGAACACCTGTTATTGTTTCAAAGACAAGCGGTGCAGCCGAAATTATTAATAATTCATTGAAGATTGATTTTTGGGATGTGAATAAATTAGCTGATACTATGCACGCTACGCTAAAATATCAATCATTACATGATGAAATGATAGAAAACCAAGGTCGAGATCTTAATGAACAAAATTGGAATCATCAAATAGATGCAATAATCAAGGTTTATGAATTAGCAACAAAAAATTAATATTATTTCCAAAGTATTTTTTAATGAAATTCATTTTTTCTTTTGTTTTAATGTTTATTGTATTGTTGTTTACATCAGCAACCGCCTTCGTATTAACATCAAATGGAATTAATAAATCTACAGGTGAAATTTTTGGATATTTTGAAGAAATTAATTGTGATAGATTCCAAGGATGGGCTTGGGACTCAACTACTCCTGATGCTCCTGTAAAAGTAAATATATATCAAGACGGCCCCAAAGAAAAAGGAAAACTAGTAGCAACATTTACGGCTGACATACATCGTGATGATATTGCAGCACTTTATACTGATGATAATGGACTACACGGATTTCACTACATTTTTCCAAACGACCTCAAAGATTCAAAAGAACATACTTATTATGTTTACTCAGCTGAGTTTTATAAAGATGATGTTATGAAAGAATTGAAATTTTCTCCAAAAAGAATTACGTGTAAGGCGTAATAAATTATCCTCTTTAACAGAAAATATTAAATGTTTTAACTTTTAACTTTTTTTTATGCTATTATTTACTAAGCTTTAAAAATCTCATGAAGAAAGAAGTATCTAAAATAAATAAATTCAATTTCAAAAAATTATACATTTTTATTATTTTAATAATACTTATAATTAGTCTTTTGATAACAACATTATTTTTGACAAACACTAAGAATCAGATTACTTCAAAGTCGAAAGCATCAACAAGTACTGAATCATCAATTTCTTTTTTTCCAACAACTCAAACAGGGTTCATCAACGATGAATTTTCAGATGATGTAAAAATAAGCGCCAATTCAAGTGATTTAATAGTACAGGGCTTTGAAATAAAGCTTGACTTTGATAATACTAAATTACAGGTAACAGATATTGTATACAAATCCCCATTTTCATACATTTCTGGAACTGGCGATGCGAATGATATTTCTGGAGGAGTCGTAACACTTCCAGCTGTAAATAGTAATGGTTATTTAACACTTGCAGGAGAAGTAGCTAGCACAGGAACTTTAATTTCCAAAAGTGGAGAAATTTCTATAGCTTCGATAAAATTCAAAATTATAGGCTCATCATCAAATACAGTTGATGTAAATCTAGTATCAGCACCCAAAATTACTAAAAATGATCCACTATCAGGACCAACTTTCGCAACTGTTGATGTAGTAAGTCCAATATACGTAAACCAATTAGTCCCTACTCCAACGGACACAATCATTCCAAGTCCAACAAATACAATAATACCAACATCAACATTAACTCCAGTTCCAACTGCCACTTTATTACCAACGAATACATTGGCACCGACGAATACACTAGCTCCAACAAATACAATTATTCCAACGACTGCTATTATTCAGCCAACCGCGACAAACACTACGAATCCAACATCAACAACGTTGCCTACAAATACTCCAACACAAATATTAAATACAACGGTTATTTCCACAAGCGAAGCTGAATCAAACACTCCAACAAAAGCACTACCGACTCCAACACCAGTAATAAAGACTGTTATAAAAGAAGAAGCATCTACGGTGCCAAACTTTGTAATGATCATGATTTACATATTAATTGGAGCGATTATTGTAGTATTCAGTGCTGTGGGAGTAATATACTTTTTAAAGAAGAATAAGAAATAATTACTTGAAGTTTATGCTATTCAGATTATAGCTCTCAGACGATAAGAAAACAGGACTTATTTCAATACCATTAGACCTAAACTTTGTTTTATTTGAGGAAATACCTTTTCATACAGAATAGTAAATTCTTCTTTTGTAAAAGGCTGAAGCACATAATCAGCGCCAGAAATTTTTTCACCATTTTCGACAATACGACTTTCTTTGTTATAAACCCCTACTCTAATTCGTAAAAAGTCTTTAGTACCTAAATATTGTTCTACCGAATTAACTCCATTATGAACTTTTGGACCTTTTTCTTTTTGAACCTTCCAATTTCCCAATTCCAAATCTAAGTCATCGAAGACAAGCATCAAAGAAGTCTTGGAATTTATTTTATAAAAATTCATATATTTAGAAATAGATCTTCCCGATTCATTCATGAACAAGGTTGGTTTTATAACATCAAGCACAATTCTGTCTAAATGAGTCATAAAACTGAATTTTTTCACTTTTACTTCCAAATTTTTATTCTCCTCCCAATCATTCTCTCCTGTTAACCAATCAACAAAGAGGAAACCTACATTATGACGGGTTAATTTATATTGATTTGAATAATTACCGAGTGCTGCTAAGACCATATGAATATTTATAACAATGGATTATGTCATTTCTGTGAAATTTAGACAATATTTCTTTGATAATATTTATAGTATCAAAAGTCATAAATACATAACATGACAAATGATACTATAATACAATTTATTGTTTACTTTGTTTGTACATTTCATCATTGAAATTATACACATTTTTTACACAATAATTATTTTTGAAACTTAATGTACCTGCCGACTCCAATACTTTCCATAAAGTATCTATCGTGTGAAATCACCAAGACCGTCCCCTTATATTTTTTCAGAGCCTTTTCCAACCTTTCTTTGGAAGGAATGTCCAAGTGATTTGTAGGTTCATCAAGTAGGAGAAAGTTAGGATTTTTATAAATTATTTTTGCTAGAGAAAGTTTACTTTTTTCTCCTTGAGATAGGTCGCTAATTTTTTGCTTAACCATGTCACCTTCAAACAACATTTGATGAAGAAAATTTCTAGCCTCTTTTATCACAGGGATTTCATAATCTTCTATCCTTTCCAGATCAAAAAAATCTTCTAAGACTCGTTTATCTAAATTTAGATTTTCATGAGTTTGACTATAATATCCAATATTAACCGATTCAGGAATTTTAATATCTCCTTTATAATCGGTAATTTGTCCTGAAATTATTTTTGCAAAAGTGCTCTTCCCAACTCCATTTGGACCAATCAAACCAACTTTTTCTTCACGCAAAACTATGACATCATCAAATGTAAATTCTTGTTTACTTTCTGGATAAATATATTGTAAATCCTTCGTATTAATAATAATATCTGGACTATCAGCCATGTTTTCGAAGTCCAATTTTATTCCCCAATCTATTTTTGGTTTCTTATGATTATCGATTCTATTCATCCTTCTTTTCACAATTTTTGCTGTCCTCATTACAGAATCTAGCTTTTGATTGAAATAATGAGCAGACATTTTATCTTTATCTGGTGCTACTTTTAATCTTCTTCCTTGCTTGTTTGTAATTTTTTTACCCTTGACGTTAAATTGTCCGGCCGCAACAATTGTTTGGCCTTCTTCGGACTTTAAAACGATATTTTTTGCAAGAGTATCCAAACGATGTATTTCTTTTTGATTTTCTTCGTATTCTTGAAGTTCTTGAGATAACTCCAAATCTTTTTGACTTTTGAAAGATGTATAATTACCAGAATAATACTTAACTTTGGTGTGCTCAATAAAAATAATTTTTGAAACAACATTATCCAAAAATTTTTGATCATGCGAAACAATAAAATATGAACGTGGATCAGCTTTTATGAAATCTTCTAATTCAACTAATGATTCAATATCCAAATGATTTGTAGGTTCGTCAAGTAATATTAAGTCGGCATCTATAGTTTGTATCGCTGCTAAAATAACCTTACTCTTTTCACCACCAGATAATTGATTTAAATATTTGCCATGAATATTTAATTTTTTCATAATTTTATCTACATTTTCTTCCCACAAATATCCACCAGATTTTTCATAAACTTCAACTAATTCTGAATATTCAGAAAAAGCATCTTCGTCTTCTAATTTAAGACTTAACTCATCTAATCTATTTTTCAAAGGAAATAACTTCCAGTTAATAGAAAGCAAAAACGATTCAACAGAAATATCATTATTTTTGCCATTTTCTTCATTAATCATATCTACAGAGACGTAAAAAGTTTTAGTTCTTTTTGGCTCAATTTTTATCATCCCTGCATCTGGATTTTCTATACCAGCAATAATTCTTAATAAAGTTGTCTTCCCTTCTCCGTTTTTTGCGACAATACCTATTTTTTCACTCTTCTCTACTGGAAGTTTAAATCGAACACCAGCGAAGACGACTTTGGAAAAGTATTCCTTTTTTAAATTGTTAAAATATACAATCATAATTACCTATGTTACATCTGAAACCAGAATATCAGATTATACCCTTTCTATAAGTATTATTATAGGCTCTTATAACAATCACTGACAAATCTTAATTGTTAACTATTTTTGACTATCTTTCACTAGTGTATGTACAAAGTATTACAGCCTTAGAAAATATAAACTTATCCCCTAGCCCAAGTGTTAAAGATATTACTTCCTGATAATAATTGTTAATTTACAAAATCTATATAATAAATTTTTTTAACTTTTAACTTTTAACTCTTAACTCTTAATTTTTAATTTTTAATTTTTAACTGTATACCCCCCGGGGGTATTCGAAATATATATGCACGTGCCTCTCGTATTTACTCATTTCCAATTTTAAAGTATAGTTACCATATATTTTGAATTTATGAAAATAGCTTTGGTTCATGACCAGCTAACTCAATACGGTGGTGCTGAAAGAGTTCTGGATGTTTTGCATGATATGTTTCCTGAGGCTCCAATATATACAACTGTATATTTGAAGGATAAACTACCCAAATTCTACAACGATTATGATATTAGAACAACATTCATTGATAAACTTCCAATAATTAGAAATAAACATAAATTTAGAGCTCCATTTTTTCCATTTGGAATACAAAGTCTGAATTTGAAAGACTATGATCTAATCATTTCGGATACTCAAGGAATTGCGAAAGGAGTAAAATTAAAGAAGAATCAAAAGCATATTTCATATGTTCATACCATTCCATGGTTTATATGGGGGTTGAAAGAAAGTAAGGGGCGAAAATTTTCACAATTTATAGGTAAAAAATGGGATTACAAGACTGCTCAAAATCCTAATATACTTTTGGCAAATTCTCAAACAACACATGACAGAATACTTAAATATTATAATCGTGAATCTAAAGTCGTATACCCTCCTGTTGAAATACAGAAGTTACGAAGTTTTGCAGTAGAAGAAATTCCAGATAAATATAAAGATATATTAAAAAAGCCATATTTCATTTTTATTGGCAGGTTAGAAGGATACAAAGGTGAGTTAGATTTTGCACAGGCCTGTACGAATTTGAATCAAAACCTCGTAATAATAGGTAAAGGCACTAACGAAAACAAATTAAAAACTTTTTCTAAATATGTAATATTAATAAATGATGCAGACGATAGAGTCAAAGCTATTTTATTGAAAAATGCACAAGCATTATTCAACGGTTCTATAGAAGACTTCGGCATCAATATGGTAGAAGCCTTATCTTTAGGAGTACCGGTTATTGCACTGAAAAAAGGAGGTGCTCTGGAAATAGTTAAAGATGGCTTAACAGGCGTACTTTATAATGAGCAAGATACTGAAAGTATCTGGCAAACGATTAACTTTTTTATACAAAAAAGATTTGATAAAAATAAGTTAATGGAATCATCCGAAAGATTTAGTAGGGAAATTTTTGAACAAAATATTAAAGAAATTATTAAATCTTTGTAAAGATTCTTTTTATATAATAATTTTATAATTAGACTTTTAAAAGAATTTTAATACAGTATCTGATTTTCTTCATCAATAGTATCTAGAGGTGAAGTAATTTTTAGAAATATATAAATTATAGACTTGTTATAATCTTTTTAGTAGTTTTTATTATTCTTGTGGGAATAGGTGTCTTACCTGAAGATTTAATTATAGCTTCTCTAGCCATTTTGGAATAAGAAAGATATCTATTAATTGTATTTAAGTTCTTACCACCGTGAGAATGATAAACATTTAGATCTGGATGAAAGGCAACTTTATAGCCTTTATTTATCATTTTTAAACCAAATAATATATCCTCTCCACCCTTCGATGCCATTTCTTCGTATGGATATTCTTTTGCAAGATCAGTCCTGATCATACAACTAATTGTTTGTAATAGTCCCGGATAAAAACGTTGAATCTCCTTATATTTTCTTGATAAAAGCAAATACGTAAGATTATCAAACCATAATTCTGTGTAATTTCTTCTTTTCTTGTCTTTATGAACTTTAACATTTCCGAAAATTCCAGCCACTTTGTAATTTTTATCCAAAATTCTCTTTGCTGTCTCAAGCATGAATATAGACGTTGGCATTGAGCGGCCATTCGTAATATATACATACTTCCCCTTAGCTTGTTGTATTCCTAGATTGGTGGACTTTGCATGTGAGAATTCTTTACTTGTAATTGTTACAACTGTATCTGCATGTGCACTTGCATATTCAAAGGTACCATCTGTAGATTCGTTATCTACAACTATGATTTCATAGTTTTTATAAGTTTGGTTTTTTAAAGATTCTATAAGTAAAGGAAGTGTATCTATTTCATTTTTGACCCGAATAACTATAGAAATCATTGTGTTATAAGTAAATTAAGCAGCTACAAATTGTAACAAGATTGTGTACAATATTAATAAAATTTAATGAATTCTGTTTGAATTTAATATTTTGATGACGTAACAGCATAAATCTGTTAAATTATACTATATTTACGTTATATGTCAGATAAGAAATTAAAAGTAGGGTGGTTTTCATTTACTTGTTGTGAAGACAGTACAATTTTGTTTACAGAATTATTAAACGATCATTTTTTCGAATGGAAAAAGGTTGTTGAATTCAGACATTTCAAAGTATTGAAAACTGATAATAAAATGGATGATTTGGATATTGCATTTGTAGAAGGAGCTATCTCGTCTGAATCTCAAGCTGAAGAATTAAAAAAGATAAGGGAAAACTGTATAAAGCTAGTCGCCATAGGCTCATGTGCAGTTACAGGCAGACCGTCAGGAAATAGAAATGATTTTTCTAAAGATGTTTTGGATAAATATAAAGATGTATTTGAAAAGTTTAAATATTCAGAAAAAGTAATGAAGCTGGACGAATTAGTACATGTTGATGATAAATTGCCAGGCTGTCCTATGAATGGTCAAATGTTCATTACAAAATTAAATGAATATTTAAAAGAATTTGGAATTATTTAAACATAAATAAAAGTGCATACAGTAGAAGATATTACAATCGAAACAATTACAAAAATTGAAGGCAATGCTAAATTAAATGTCAAAGTTTCAAATGGTATTGTAGAAGACCTTGAATTTATTATTGCTGATTATAGACGCTTTTATACTGAAGCCGTAAGAGGTAAACCTTACATGACTGTTCCAACTCTTCTTTCTAGAATTTGCGGGACATGCAGTATGGCTCATTTGATGGCTAGTATTAAGGCTATAGAACGAGCATTAGGAATTCATGAACAGTTAAGTGAACAAACAAATATTTTGAGAAAACTTTCTATCAATGGAATGATCATCAGAGATCATGCGCTTCATCTCTATATTTTTTCACTTCCAGATGTATTAGGAATTGATTCTGTATTGGATATATCTGAGGATAATGCAGAACAGCACCAACTTTTACATGACGCCTTTGATTTGAAAGCTGTTGGAAACAAACTAAGTACTGTTTTTGCTGGTGCTGCTATACATTCTCCATTTCCTACTGTAGGTGGTTTTTTGAAATTACCGTCAGGACAAGATTTTTCCAGTTTAGTTGATGAATTAGAACAATCAAGGGTAAAAATTTTACGGGGTATTAAAGTATTTTATGAGTGGAATGAAAAATTAGTTAGAAATACTGATTTTATAGCATTAATCAATGATGATTATAATTTTACAGAAGGAATTGTGAAAGTGAGCGATAGAGAAGAAAGCTATACGCCTGATGATTTTCTTACATTGCTTGATGAAATAATAATTCCATATTCACAATCAAAGGGTTATAAACTGAAAAGTAAACATGATGATTTCATGGTCGGTTCTTTGGCGCGGGTAAATATGAATTTAAATAGAATGCATCCTAGAACTCTTGAGTCTGCTAAAAGATTTTTGGATGTTTTTCCTTCGTTCAATGTTTATCATAATTGCCTCGCACAAGCTTTGGAGGTCTTACATTGCATAGATCAGAGTATCGACATGCTCAAGGGGCTCAGAATCGAAGCAGAGCCTATTATAAAAGCTAGTCCGAAGTCTGGAGTTGGTGTAGGCGTAATTGAGGCACCGAGAGGAACTCTTTATCACAAAGTCGAAACTGATGAAAAAGGAATTGTAATATTTTCTGA
>JBAXGO010000028.1:0-16358 GCA_037139335.1 bacterium | reverse complement strand
TTGAAGTTTTTAACGAATTTTTATTTAACTGTTCGGTTTAGGAGTAGAATTCACCGCATATTAATTATTACAATATAAACTACTAATAAATTTTACAACATAAATTTACTATGAATTCTTTTTGTAAATTTTATAGATCTCAAAGGTCTTTTCTAAAGTATAATTTTCTTTTATATAATTTGTAAATTTCACATCATATTTATCATATAGCTCATCATTCGTAAGTATATATTCTGCATTAAGATTATTTAAAAATTGATCCAAATTTACTTTTTCTTGTCCTAAATGGTAATACACGACATATTTTGATGAATCATTACTATCAGATAAAACGTAGTACCACGGAATATCATCTAAGACAAATATATTTTTATTTTTTAAAGAATTAGTTCTATTTACTAATTCATATAACCTATTAATATTGCCGTCAAATTGAGAATTATATTCAGCTTCAGTAATATTACCTGATACTTTTTTCCCAAAATCAATGTAATGATAAAGATAATAAGAACTATAACTCCATAAATCTCGTCCCTTCGATTTAGCTTCTTCTGCTTTATCTTTTACAAATATAGCAAATGGAGTAATTAACGATAAAAAAATAAAAGTAATTAATAAATAATATAGTATTTTTTCTGTATTTCTCTTTCCAGATATATAATTAATAAAATATATAACTAATAATATTGATGGGCAAACAATTTCTAAAAGATAATGTATATATATTCTTCCAGATAAAAATACAGAATAAAGTGAAAAAATAAATAAAAGTATAATTAATAAAAAATAATCATTTTTAAAAATATTTTTCTTAAAATATAAATAAGAAATTATTACTATTGAGGTAATTAGAAGTATTGTTTTACCTGTTAGTGAACCAATTAAAAAATCTATAATATTGTTGTAATCGTTTTTAATATAATTAGTTCCCTGTGAAAGCAATGTATTGATAAAATCAGTAAAATTACCTTGGAAAATAAATACAAGACTAAAAAATATAAATGGAATTAATAAACCGATTATTGGATAAATTAAATATTTGAAATCTTTTTTAAAATAATCTACTATCCCCTCTTTTTTTAAATTTGATAATATTAAAAATATGAATAGCGCAATAAATTCAAAAAGTGGATGAATCTTTATCATTACGCCAATACCATACATCAATCCAAATAAAAACAAATATTTCTTCTTATCAAAACCCTGCAAAAGAAAATATAAACCAGCAACAGAAAATAATGCATAATAATTTTCTGCATTAGCAATATTCCCTTCCAAAAATGGCGTTGAAAAAAACAGAGCAAATAAAAAGACAGGAATAAAGTATTTTTTATTTATGAAAACTTTTTTAATAATTTTATAAAATAATATTGTAGATATTATTGCTGTTATAACCGTTAGAAATCTAGCAAAAAAGAGAGGATTATTAAATAATTTAATTCCAATTAAATATGTATAGTAGATAATTGGAGGTTTATTATCCCAAACGTCTTTGTACAAAAGTTCGCCACTATTCATCTCATGGGCCACAGCGGCATATATCCCCTCGTCTGAGTACCATGGAGGATCAAATAAAAATGGGATTTTAGCTATTATTATAAATATAAATATAAAAAATAACCCCAAATTTAAACCTAATTTTAACTTATTTCCTTTAATAAAAGACAAACTTATCATTTATGTTTATAATTATTGGTTAAATATTATATTAAAAGGTCTATAAATGCATCTAATTATTCGAAAAGCTATTAAATACAAGCTAGAAGCGCTATTTCTTATTTTAGGGCTAATTGTCAGATTACCATATTTGGTATTAGAACCTGTTTTTTGGGATGAATCCTTTTCCTGGGTGATAAAACAACATAGTTTTACTGGAATTATTGAAGCTACATCTGTAGATACTCACCCGCCCCTTTATTACATTGTTTTGAAAATATGGACCTCAATATTTGGAGATAATATCTATGTAATGCGGTCGTTATCTATCTTGTTTTGGATTTGTACAATGATAGTTCTTTTTATATTAATAAGACGAATTAGCAAAAATATCACCAAGAGAGTTTTAATTTATTCTATATTAACTCTTTTTCCTTTATTAATGTGGTTATCCGTGCTAAGTCGAATGTATTCCATGGCTATTTTCTTTGTCTTATTATCCGTTATATTTTTGGATAATTATATAAAAAGTAAAAAAATATTTAATTTATTGTTATATTCATTATTTACTTTAATTTCTTTGTATACGCTAAATGTATCTTTATTTATATGGATTGGTGCAAATATATTTTATTTATTAAATATATTTAAATTTAATTTAAATTCAATAATATCAAAAGCAAAAAGTGCAGATTTTATAAAATGGATATTATTTCAAATTATAATATTTGTTTTATATTTACCATGGTTTATTGTTGCTATTCATCAAAGTTCAGGAGCTGCAGTAAATCAACTGAAATGGTTACCAGAATTTAGCCCAGTTGTAATTATTCAAATACCGAGTGTATTGTTTGGCTCTCAGGATATTAACGGATCCAATTCTGTGTTTCTTATGGGAACTATTTTATGGATTTTTTTCTTATTAATTTCATATGTGATATTAAAAAGTTTTTTTACGAAAAAAAAATATAATAATATTACGTACATTTTTTTATTCGAATCAATAACATCTGTATTATTTCTATCTTTATTATCATTAAAAAATTCTATAACAACATCTAGAGCATTATTTTTATCAGCTGTAATGTTTCTTGTTAGTGCAATATCGATTGTTAAAATAAAAAATGTTTATTTAAAGCCAATAATATTTTCATCTTTAGTTGTTACAGTTCTTGTTCTTGCGGGTTACAATTCTATTTATCCTGGAATTCAAGGTGAAAGTAATTTGAATGAATTTGTAAAGAATATTAATAATGACAACCATACTAAATTAGTAATTACGAGACAGGAGGATTATTATCCAATTAGTTTTCAGCAGATAAGTTATTTTACACGAAGTAATCATAAAAACATTAAATTAGATATTGATACAGATACTGGTGATTATATAATTTATACAAAAAATGATTTTATAAAATTAGAAGATGTTAACGAAGATTTTTATTATTTTATGATGTCTTTACGCTTTGATTTAACATGTAGGGATGTAAAAGGCTTTGAAAAGGAATATCAGATGAAAAAATACGAATTGGATTATAAATATACTTTGTGTAAATATAAAAAGATAGTTTAAACTGCTGATATTGATAAGATCTGAACTTGTTTTGGTTTTAATCCAATATAAAAATCTTCTGCAATGTTTCTATTATTAAGAAATTGTCCAGTAATTAATTCGGTAACAGAATATTTACTAGAATTTCCAAAGATGTCTTTATATAAAGATTGAAAATTTAATTGAAGATTTGTGCCAAATTCAGGATAAAATTGATTTGCGTTGCACCATATTTCTGCATCTGATGAAAAATTTGCACATATAACATATAACTTATTCGTATATTCAGAATATCTAATATATGCTGCAACATTGTTTAAAACATTATTATCATTTGATGTAAGTCTAATTTGAAAAAAAGAATTGTCAGGGATATTTTTTAAACTCTTTCTAATATTAAATAATCTAATAATATTTTTTGAAATAATTTCTTGATCTGTTTCTTTGACATAATGTAATTTCTTTGATTCTTTTAAATTTCCAAATTCATCAAAAACATCTTCTCCTTGCAAACTTAGTTTAACTTCTAAACCAAATTCATCTCCATTATAAATCATTAAATCTCCAGGCAACATGCATAAAAATGTTGATAAAAGAATATAATTACTTATTCCTCCCGAATCTTTCACTCCTGGATTATCATCATGATTACTAATTATTCTTAAAAAAGGATTGTTCATTACCAATCCAGCTTTAATGGATGCATTAAATTGATTACAAAGTTCACTATAAATTGTTTCCTGAATAATAGAACTATTAGGATATTTTAAATTAGAAATTACTATATCTCGAATTTTTTTATCATAAACTTGCATCCCACTTTTTACCAACTCAATCTGATCGGCATAACCCATATCATCATTATTTTTATCGTCATAAACCTCAGCTATTAATATTATTGCGTCGGAATTTAAAAAAGAATTTTTTATAATATCAGTCCAAAAATTAGGTCTAGTTCTTTTTCCATCTGGATCATAAAAAGAATAATGAGCCATATCAAGTCTAAATCCGTCAAAACTATATTTGCTGATTATAGATTTCAAAACATTGATTATAAATTGACTTGTTTTTTTTTCAGAATTATTTAGCTTTATCGTATCAGTCCAGTTTTGATCATAAACATGTTCTCCATCAATATTTTTATAAATAATATTTGGATGAGAAGAAATATAAACATTGTCTATAGAAAGATGATTAGGAATAAATTCTGTAATAATTTTGAAACCCATTTCATGCGCAGATTTAATGAGTTGTATCAACTCTTCATCTGTACCATATCTATTATCAATAACATATTCTTTTACAGCATATGGGCTTCCTTTTCCCTTACAACCCTCTACGCCGCGTATATATAATGGCATGAGCCAAATACCATCGAATCCATTATTAAATATACTAGTAAGAGATTTCTGGATTATAGAAAATAATAAAGAATTATCGTCAGAAGCAACATAATTTTTTGACCTAGCTATATCACTGAAATAGTCAGGATTTATCTGATACCAGATCATGGGCAGTTAATATTTGATTTAATATAGCAGTAATATTCTATAAATATCAATACAAAAAAATCAATTAGTAATGCTTTTATCAAATTTAAGTTTTAACACCATGAATGCAGTTTTTATAATAGTATCAATTTTATTCATTTTTGATACTCCTTTAGTTCTATCTGGGAAAATTATTGGAATTTCTTTGATTTTGAAACCAAATTTGAAACATCTATATTTTAATTCTATTTGAAAACTATAACCATTGGATTTTATTTTATCTATGTTTATTTTTTTCAATACTTCAGATCTGTACATTACATAACCTGCACTCATATCCTGCACCCGCATTCCTAATATTGTTCTTGCATAAATTCCAGCTCCCAAACTCAATGTTTTTCGTACAATATTCCAATTTAATGTCCCGCCTCCTCGTATGTATCTAGATCCAATTATCACATCATTATCCTTAATAGCGTCCAAAAATATTGGAATATATTTTGGCTGATGAGAAAGATCTGCATCCATTTCCATAATATAATCTGCGTTCTGAGAAAAAGCTTCTTTGAAACCACGTATATGGGCACTTGCCAAGCCAAGTTTCCCCTCTCTTCTTATTACATTTATATGAAGATTTGAAAAATTATCTTTCAAAATTGGTATACTTCGTTCAATTAAATCGGCTGTGCCATCTGGAGAATTATCATCAATAATATTAATAATAGTAATGATATTTTGGTTTTCTACTGATTTAGCAATTTCTAAAACAATATTATATATATTTTCTTTTTCGTTATATGTTGGTATCCCGATTGATAAAATCTTTTTCTTTTCCATAATTAATAACAATTTACCTATATAATAACATATATTTCAATGTTCTTAGATATTTTATTATCAAATTAATTTCAAAAAACTTTCATTAATTGGCTCTTTAGAGCGGTGTTGTTTTTTGTTACAATAACGTATATGTTTATTTCCTATGATATATCTTGACGATAGTGCAACTACTAAGGTTGATGAGAGGGTTTTAGATGCTATGCTCCCTTTCTATAAGGAATATTATGGCAATTCATCCTCTGTTCACAGTTTTGGACAGAAGAGTCGGTTTGCTATTGATGAAGCCAGATATACAATAGCATCTTTTTTACAATGCACACCACAAGAAATAATATTTACCTCGACGGGAAGTGAATCAATTTCATTAGCATTGAAGGGAACTGCAGAATATTTAGCTACTAAAAATGGAAAGTTTGAACCTGAAAAAGTACACATTATTACAAGCCCTTTGGAACATAGCTCTGTTCATAAAACGATTGCTCATTTGGGTTATTGGGGATACAAAAATCATATTATAGATGTGAATAATGAAGGTTTGTTAATTTTAGATCCAGAAACAGGTATTTCTGGAAATCCTGTTAATAATTTGAAAAGCTTAAGACAAATTCTTGATGATATTTCATCGGATAGTTCTAACTTAATAATAGTTAGTGTACAGCACGTAAATTCGGAAACTGGAGCTATACAGGATATAAAAAGAATTTGTGAAATTGCACATGAATATAATGCAATAGTTCATACTGACGCTATGCAATCTGCAAAGTTGATTGATATTAATGTAAGGGATTCAGGTGTTGATTTGCTTACTTTTGCTTCACATAAAATATACGGGCCATTAGGAGCCGCTGTTTTGTATATTAAATCTGGATCAAAAATTTCAAGACAGATTGATGGTGGTGAACAAGAATATAAAATACGTGCTGGTACTCATAATACTCCAGCAATCGTAGGTTTTGGTAAAGCTGTAGAGTTATTATCAAACGAAAGAAACGAAAGATTAGCCTACATTCAAGATCTTTCTAATAAATTTATTAGTCTATTAACTGAATATATTCCAAATGTCCGTGTACTATCTTTAAATAAAAGGATGGTATCAATACATTCGGTTGTATTACCAGGAGTTAAAGCTTCGGAATTTTTAGTTAGACTTGATATGGCTGGAATAATGGCATCAGCGGGTTCTGCATGCAATTCAGGGGCTATACAGCCTATGGCTAATTTATCATATTTAGGATTAAGTGATACGGAAATAGATAGTGTGGTAAGATTTAGTATTGGAAAAAATAATAATATTGAAGAAATCAACGAATCTGTCAAAATTATTTCAGAACAGTATAATGCTTACATTCAAAGGTAAATTGGGGCTATTTATCATGTCTAATAAAAGACAAAATATTAAAATAGTTACTAAAAAAAAGGTTGTAAAGCGAAGAGTTGTAAAGAAAAAGGCAGTTCAACCAATATTTGAAAACATTAGAACTAATGATGATTTGAAAGATATTATGGAAACTTTTAGAAAAAAGTTAAATATTGACGATAATGTAGATATAAGAATTAAATTTGGTAGGAAAGCTAGACGAGTTTTGGGATCGGTTAAATTAGTTGAGAAAACATCACTGATAAAGATAAGCAAATACATGTGTGATTATCGTGTACCTGAATACGTTCTCAAGGAAGTTATTCTACATGAAATGATTCATATCAAGACAGGACATGGATCTGTGCTTCAAAAACAGTATGAACATGCTCATAGAGGTGGTGTTATTAGGAAGGAAATGGCATTAGTTGGAGAGGAAGAACTTTATGATACATCAGATAAATGGGTAAAGACAAATTGGTTTAAACACGTTCGTAGTTATAATATGAGAGAAAGACAAATTATTAAAAAAATGAATAATGACTAATCTGGATGCTGCTAATTCGGCGATAAATATACAAGTCAATGTTGTTAAGAAAAGAAATAGGAATGTTATAATTCCTACTATTATTTTAATTCTTTTTCTTTCAATATCTGGTTTAGGAGTTTATCTACTTGTATTTTATACAACTAATAAAAATGAGATTGATACTACTCAAAATATTACACCAACACCTGATCCTAAATATGCTCAACTTCAGGATCAAACATGTCGATTAGAAAATGAATATCAAAATTTAATAATATTAAATCAGAATGTTCCAGCTTATGATAGATCGTTTTTTTATACAGAAAATTTTGATAAATCTGAAATAAAAGCACTTATTCCATCGACTGAACATTTATTTGTTGAGTTAATTTTATGGGAAGATAGCGATAAAGATAAATTAACTTATACCGGTAAGGCATTAGTTTGTATAAAAAATTATAATAAAATTGCTACTATAGAATTTACTACTGATAATGCTCTCTTGAAAAATCCAGTTCGATATAAAGATCCTGAACAAAGTATTGGTAAAGTATTAATTCAAGCAATTTATGTTGTACCAAATGGTGCAGATGCTAAACCTATGTGGAAAACATATATTGAATCAAATTTAAAAAATATTCAAAAAGCACAGTCTCGAATTTTTAACAATAAATCAGATATTGATTATAAAATTTATCCTGAAGTTGTAAATGCTACTGAATTACAGAGAGATGCTCTGACAAATGTTGCAAGAGGAATTGTCAATAAGGATAAGAAAAATTCTAATACTCAAAAACCAATTGATTATTTGGATAATAATATTTATATATATGAAAATGAGGTTAAATATCCAAACTTTTTTGTAGATAACGAAAGTAATTATTATAATCAAGTAACAACAATTGTATATTATGAAGTTGGTAAAAATACAGAAGGTCTTTCTGAAAGTAAAAAATACGAATCTGGTTATGCAGGGACATCTCCACTTCTAAGTAATGGAAATTATTTTAGTATTATTGGTGTAAATTTATCTCGTGATATAAGTCTCGACTCTTCTCCATATCATGAATTCGTACATACATTAGGGCTTCCTGACGAATATAAATATTTAGATGGAACAATCCAGAGGATTCCACAGCATATATTTAAAAGTGTAAAGATGGATTCAGATACATTAATGGAATATTCCAGAGATTTGGATCTTAATAACACATATATTGATGATCAAGAAAGAATAATGATGGGAATTAAGGATTAATCATTTATGGAACGTATTTTCACACCATATGAATATAAAAGACTTCTAAAATATGGATTCACAGATCAAGATTTGACTAAATATGAAAATATGCCTGTTGAATATATTACAGGTTATGCGGAATTTTTTAACAGAGAATTTATTGTTGATAAAAATGTTTTAATTCCTAGAATTGAAACAGAAGAATTGATAGATATTGTTTTGCAGAACATTGAAAAAAATAATCGTGAAATAAATATAGCAGATATTGGTACAGGAAGTGGTTGTATAGGAATTACACTATATCTAGAATTAGAAAAACTTTGTCATAAACCAATATTATTAATGGCAGATATTTCAGCAAAAGCATTAGATGTAGCAAAAAATAATGTATTAAATTTAATAAATGATTTTTCAAGAATTCAATTTTTAGAATCAGATTTATTAAATAATTATAGTGATGAGAAAATATTTGATGTAATAACAGCTAATTTACCTTACGTTCCAACATCACGTTTACAAAACCTTGATAAAAATGTAATTGATTATGAGCCTGAGTTAGCTTTGGATGGTGGCAATGATGGATTTCAAATAACAGAAAAACTAGTAAAACAGTGCTATAAGTATTTAAAAATTGGAGGAATAATAGTCTTGGAAGTAGACGATACTCATGATGAAAATAATGTGAATAGTGAAAATTTTCAAGTCAAACTTCATAAAGATCAATATGGCAGAAATAGATTTTTATTACTATTAAAAGTAAAATAGTAGTAATTTGTACCTTGGTTTCATGTTATTTGTTTCGTTATGATTTAATAATATTTTTTAATAACAATCAGTGATACTAGATTATATTAAGCAACAAAGACCATTAATCGATACTAATATTCGTTCCTTAATAAATGAAAATTATAAATGTCTATTAAGTATTAATTTGTTTGGGGATGATATTTTACAAAAATTGGAAAAATTTTGTGTAACTGGCAAATTTCTGAGAGGTGTTTTGGTAATACTAGGAACTGAATTGTACGGTGGAAAACTAAACGATAATGTCTATAAATTAGCAGCATTATTGAAAATGTACACATTTATAAAACAGGGCGTTATACGATCTCATTACCTTTAATGCTAGGTGGGTTACTTGCAGGGAAGAATATTGAAGAAATGAAAAAAATTGAGGAAGTTGGTGAATTATTGGGTTTAGTTTTTCAAATTAAAGATAATGAATTATCAATTTTTGCATCAGAAGAAGAGTTAGGAAAGAAAGTTGGAATTGACATAATTGAAAATAAAAAAACTCATTACAGAGAATTGCTATATCAAAAATCATCAATTGAGGAAAAAGAGTTTCTTAATAAAACTTTTGGTGATGAGAATCTAACTTTTGACAGTATAATGAAAGTTAGAGAAATGATGATAAACAAAGGTGTTCGTGAAGAATTACAAAATAAAATGAATGATATAGTTATAAAGTCAAAAAATATTCTAACAGACATCGAATTTAATCCTAATTCCAAAGAAGTATTAATTTCGTTTATGGATTATCTTCTTTATAGAACAAAGTAAAAAAATTATCATATAAAAAAAGAATTATTTTAAACCTAATTTCTTGAACATATCTTGTGTATCATTTGCATCTTTTTCTTCTTTATTCAATTCTTTTATTGGTATTGAAAAAGAAAAAGTTGAGCCTTTCCCTTCGCCTTCACTGTCTACCCAGATTGTACCGCCATGTGCCTGAATTATTCCTTTTGCAACATATAATCCCAAACCAGTACCTCCTGGTCTAACTAATTTATTATCACTTGTAGAAATATAATTATTTAATCTATGAAATTTTTTGAACAACTGAGGAATTTCTTCTTTAGGCACGCCATTTCCAGAATCTTTAATATGTGCATATATATATTTGTCATCATGATCTATTATCATTGTTACCGTACCTTTGTTAGTATATTTGATAGCATTTGACGTTAAATTATCCAGAACTTCTTCGATACGAATATTATCACCGACAGTTAGTATAGAATTATCACATTTGTTTATAAATTCTAGCTTCAGACCTTTTTTCTCTGCAATATCTACGTAATTTTGATAAACAGCCTGTGCCAAATCCATGACATTAACTTCTTCATTTGAAATTACAAGTTGACCGCTATCAAGTTTCGCTGCGGATAATAATTCACTTATTAAATTTGCTTCCTGAATAATCGCACTATAAGCAGATTTTAATTTACTATTGATTTTGACTTTATCTTGTTCTGGGATTTCAATATTTTTCGTATAGCTTTGAAGTAATTCAATATTGCCTTTGCAAATGGTCGCAGGAGTTCGTAGTTCATGACCCAAAATATCAATCATATCTTGCTCATGTTTTCTGGCTAATTGAACTTGTTGAAGTGCTTGTTCTAAATTTTGCTGAATTTTTTTTGACTCTTTATACAAAGTAGAATTTTCTAATGCAATTGAAATTTGATATGAATATGTTTCATATAGTTGTTTTTCTTCTTTTGTTATATCGCTAAGTTTTTTATTCTGTATTAAATATGTAATTGTACCGTATACTTTATTTCTAGAAAAGATAGGATATATTGCGACATATTTCAGGTCTAATATTTTTTTTATTACAGGTACAATTGTTGCTGGTATTGGTGGTGAATATGCGTCCTCTATATTTTCAATAAAATACGGCTTTTTTTCTAAAATAGTTTTTACCATAATATTGTCTTTTAGATTTTCATTAGCAATATTAATTTTATATTCAGAAAAGTTTCCCAAAACTTTTTCAACTGCATTTGATATATTATTTCTTGTTAATGTCCAGAAAATAATATTTCCTGATTTCTCGTCAAATGAAGTCAATATAGCTCCGAGTAACCCGTTTCTTTGTGGCAAAGAATTAACTGCTATTTGTGCAACTTTTTCTGGATCTAATGTGTGGCTAATAAGACTCGTTAAATTATATAGAGAGGACAAATCTTCATATTGAATACGTAGACTATCTGTTGCTATTTGGACATTATTCTCAAGTTGTACATTAAAAGACTTAATTTCTTGATATTTAGTTGCATTATCTATAATTAATCCTATTTGATCTACAAATAACTCAAGAGTCTTCATTTCGTTCTCGTGTATCTCTTCAGGATCTTTTTTTAACGTAAAATTTAATACGGCAATTACTTTTCCTTGTGCTCTAATAGGTAATGCAACCATGCATTTTGTCATGCTTATTGATTGAATCATTTTAGCTTTTTCCATACTCATAGGAGGCACCGTAAATTTGTATAGATCTTTATCAATTATAATTCTATTTTCTAGAACAGCTTTTTTAGTTAGAGTTATTGGTTCAGTTGATAACTTCAGAGGTAAGAAACTATTTTTGTCTAAAATATTTAATTTTTTTGATAGTGTTGAAACGAAAGAATCAGAAGTATATTTCAATTCAATAGTATCTTTATCTGTATCTACAACGGAAATTGATGCTCCCGTATAATTCATCTTTTTTTCAATTTGATTTAGAATTTCTATCGCGATTTCTTCAAATGAATTTTTGTGTGAAATTAGCTGAATAATATTTTGAGCAACAAAAAGTCGGCTTATATCTTCGTTAAGCTGATTAACTTGATTAATACTAGATTTATCTTTCTTAGATCCAAACATTAATTAGAAGATCAAAAATAATAAACGATATCATAACTATTAAAAATGCAGTGCCTACCTGATATATATTATGTTTCTTCAAATTAATTCTTGCATATCCAACTATAAGAGTGAAGATACAAAATAATATTATTTGTAAGTACATAGGACTAAATAAATATAACATTATTAGTCCATTAAATGTAATATGCGCACTTATTTTAAAATGTAGAAAAAATGTTATCAACATTACTAATAATGAAATTCCAATATGCAAACTAAAAAAAATAATTCCAGTTTGATTAGTGGAAAAATAATTGGCAATTAATAAAATAATATCCAATATTATCGTCAGAATAAATGTCGAATATCTTATAAGTCTTATACTTATATTATTAAAATTATAATCATCTAAATGATCAATATTATTCTGCTTTTTATTCAAAAAAAATAATGAAATACAAGAATATATTATGATAAATCCAGCTAGGAAGAAACTTTTTAATACGAATAGTGAAAAATATAACAAAAATAATAAATTTGTTATTCTTGGATCAAATATATTTGATATTATTTTTGAAAACGTTATATCTAAATGCATATATTCATTGCGGATTGAATTAGTATTGTATTTATTTTATGCGGATTGTATATGTCTTTAATGATCCATTCTTTTTCTAAATCTTCAATAATAAAAGTACAGCTTTTAATAGTATTTTGTGAACTAATTATAATATCTTTCACATAAGCTTTTTTAAATGTACTCCAGTATTTATATAATGAAATTATTGCCCATGCTGTTTCTTCAATAGTGCCATTGATTCCTTCTATCGCGCCAAAAAGACCATTATCTTTCTTTGCATTTAGTAAATCTGAAACTAACTTCTCTAACATGTCGTTATGAGTATTGTTAATTTTTACGTAATCAGAATACGCGTTAATTAGACAATAAATAGTATACAAAATTGATGTGTGAAATTTATCGGTATAATCACTAGATTTAATTCTATTGTTTAAATATGCAACTAGATTTTCATCAACTTTGTTTAGCATTATTTGCGCGTGCAAAGCGTGAGCTAAAACTGTAATTGAAATCCTATTATCGTTTTTATATGTGAAATACAGATTATTATTAATATTTTTATAATAGGAAAAATTAAATGAAATATATTTATCCCTCATATATCCTATAGAATGCAGTGCTTTAATAGCTACTGAAGTCGTATCTAAATCATATAGAGGAAAATATTTTGTAATGGAAAAACCTTTATCTTCATTATAACAACCTGGAATATTTTTATGAAAAGCTTCCGAATCTTCTATAGCCGATACTACTTTGTTCTTAACATTATCGTCAATTAAGCCTGCTGTATCTAGAATTTCTAAGCACCAAAAAAGATCGAAAAATTCAGCATTAAATTTGGGGGGCAATCCCCTTCTTTCTTTTATATAAGTTATTAATTTTTTTACTGAGCCAGGAAATTTCTTTTCTAATATTTTTATATATTGGACAGTTGTTTGAGGTGAACAAAATAAATAGTTTCTTGGATTATCTGTTTTTTTTATTATTTTTTTAACGATTATAAATGCTTTTATTTGATTAGTTATTCCTGATATCCCCTCTGGTGAAAATACTATAATTGGTGAAAAGTTTTTTAATCTTTGATTTCTGAGATTTATATATTTTTCTATAAATTTTTTATCTTTAAAACCTCTTACATTGCTTATGTATTTTCCTACAACAAGTTCGAAACCTATAGTCTTTTTCTCGTCATTATCAAGCAAATCTTTTTCAAAAATTAAAAAATTTTCTAAATCTTTTAATGTTAAAATAATTTCATCTTTTCTATAATCAGATATCTTTATTATTTTCCTTAGCCCCTCATAACATAAAAGATTTAAACTGAAGTTATAATAATGTGATATATAATAATTATTAATATTTTTACCTTCTACTATGCATTTTATAGTAGGATTTGTTATTAGATTTATTTTATTTTCTAAAATTATATCTACTAACAAATTATCCAATTCTCGAAATTCTTTTTTATGAATAATCAGTAGGTGGGCTATACCATATATTTGTACAGTATTTCCATCGCCAATATGAAGTGTACTGATTATTTCTAATATTTTATCCATAGCACATTTTTACCATATAAATATTAATAGAATATCATATGATTTACAATAAAATAATGAAAGCTAAATTAAATATCTGAATAATTAATAAATGACTTTGTAATATATTACGATAACAAACATTGAATCATAGAGAAAAACCATTTATAGTATATATTATGGCGGAAAATAAAAAACAACCAGCGTATACTCCTAATAAAGGAAATCCCTTTGTTGGTTCTCCAAATTCAAATGATAAACGAAGACGTAGAGGTTATGGACAACTAGACGTACAATCACCAAAAGTAGAAACTCAAACACCTCAAACACAAAGAGTGTTTCCTGATAATACTGTTGACCCATTACATAAACAGGGTAGTACTACTTACTCTCCAGCTGAACAAGCTGATCTAGAAGATTTCTTTTCGCCTCAACCAGGTCAACAAGAGGATTTTTTTCAAACTCCACCTACTCCGGCTGAAACAAACATTCATGATGATTTTTTTTCATTAAACCCATCTCAACCACCTCAAAATGAGTCTCCTTCTGTCCCAGTACCACCAGGAGTGGGATATGAATATTCGGCTCGTCCTTTATTAAACGAATCGCGTCCTAATTCAGATTATAGTCGACGGCGTTTCATACAACAGATGTTTATTGGTTTTGGTAGTACTATTGGGGTTACTGCAGTCGGCGGTGGTATATTTGCTTTTCTTTCAAATATATTTGGGAAAAAAGATTCTCGTACAGCAGAACCAGATCCAACGAAAACTTCACTACAGCCTGAAACAACTTCAACATACAAACCAGTTCCTACCGTTACGCCTATACCTACAAGTACTGCTTCAACTGAACAAAATATTACAAATTATCGTGAGCATGCTTTTGAAAATATAACATTCTTGATTGATACTAGTGATAATATTCCCAAAAAATATAAGACTAAAGATGGTCGTGTTGTAGATTTGGATGTAAATATTATTAATGCCGCTATAAAATTAGCTGAAAAAAGTGGCGAACCAGAGCCTGCAATTAGAGTCTCAATAGGCAAGCCTCAAGAATTGCCTTTCAGACCGTCAACAGATAGACCTGAGATTAAAGAAATACCTAATGACGTTATGACAGCCGAAGAATTAAAATTAAAAAAGATAAGAATAATTAATAGTGATAATACTAGTTTATATATTCGCAAAAGTGCGTTTGAACCAGGCGGGATGTTAGAAGGAATTAGTAATTTTGATATAGTCTTAATAAATGGTACTGTTGTCGATCCTATTTTTATGAAAGATCTTAGATACAATGACTTTGTTGGTCGTAGCTCGAATAATAATAAAGAATTTATACCATATGAGGAGTATAGGAAGAAAAAGATTGATCAATTTACAATGACTCTTAAAAGGATAAAAAGTACTAATAAGCTATATTCTCAAGATATATTATTCGCTATGGCATCGATGAAAGACATGATTCGTTATTATCAAAATGCTACACCTGAATTGTTATTAGTAGAACAAACAAATAATGCATCAGAAGCAGCGGGTTTATTCGCACCTGGAGGATCTTACAATACCATTTTTGTTTGCGTAGGAGAAATGCCTACAGTAGAAAATTATGGCGTGATAGCATATCCTGATGGTCAGGTCTTAGTTTCTAAAAATATTATTGTACAAGGATCATCTTTTACTCCAAAAATAAGTCAAAATTATCCAAGGCTGTCTGATTTTAGAAGAAATCAAAATAATAATATTTATCCTTATGGTGCGCAGACAGCTGGAAATATTCTAAGGCATGAATTATATCATTTGGTATATTACAAACTTTTTGGCAATTCATCCAGTTCTAATAATAGAAATTATGTAGATTATAGAAATGAAAACGTTGTTTGTCAAGTCCCCATATCTTAAGACAAGTCTTCTATGTCTTTAACCGCCGATGTT
>JBAXGO010000027.1:0-16753 GCA_037139335.1 bacterium | reverse complement strand
ACATTCCCTTCGACAAGCTCAGGGTGACATTCCCTTCGACAAGCTCAGGGTGACATTCCCTTCGACGGGCTCAGGGTGACAACTTTAGACCGTCGGTTTTAAAATAATCCAACGAGATCCCTCATTTCATTCGGCATAACATAAAAAGGAAGGGTTAGACCCCACTCAGCGTGATGGCTTAATTTATAATTGTTAATTGTTAATTGTTAATTTTTCATCGCCCCAACTATCCCCATTACGCTACCGTTGACTTTATAAAATTTCATGCTAATATTTATTATAGTTTAGATGTCTTAAGTTGCTTGAAAAAGTATTAAGCCACATCCGAATCATCCTCATCATCTGCTTGGTATTTTCATCAATTATTAGCCCAATAAAAGCAGAAGTCCCTGATCAGTCAATAAAGATTGAACAGAGCGGAAAAGTCATTGCGGAGAAATTTCAAGATAATAAGCTAACTTTAAATGAAGTATTTACTAATAACTTAGACTCATCATGGATAGAGTTGTTTAATCCTTCTGATACGAATATTTCGACCGATAATCTAATAATAAACATTATTGATAGTGACTGTAAGAATATAATTAGTTCTAACCTTGTTGATCTTTCAACTGTGAAAGTTAAGAACTTTCTTACTATAGATCTTCCTGATATTTTACCAAATTCGGGAATTGTTAGTTTAATTAAAGGAAAAATATTATTAGACGAGATTGAATATGGCAATTGTTCAGAAAATATTCCTCCATTAAATAATATAAACTCTATAGGTAAATTAAATGAGAGTGATGTAAAAATCGGTCAATTAATCCCATCAAAGAATCAAATTAACAAACCTTATATAGTAAAAGAAGTATCTGATTTAAATATTGTTAAACCTGAACCAATTACTGTTTTGGCTCCATCGATTCCTCCCACGATCACTCCCACAATTTCTCCTACAATTCCAGTTATAAATTATTCTGATTGGAAAATAGCTATAAATGAAATATTTCCAAGTCCTTCAACTGGCAAAGAATGGGTGGAATTATACAATAATAGTGGTATAGAAAGGGATTTAACAGGATGGGTTATCGACGATAGCACAACTACTGCTGCAAAATGTATAACGATATCAAATAAATCTGATTACATCATTGCACCGTTTTCATATCTACTTTTGTATTGTTCGTCATCAGTATTAAATAATAGTGGTGATGAAGTATATTTATTTTCTCCTGATAATATTCAACAAGATTATTATAAATATACTAGTACAAATTCGGATGAAAGTTGGAATAAATTCACATCTGGCTGGGAAAAAAGCAATGAAGCTACTCCTGGAAGTGAAAATGTAAGGATTGAAGTTGTGGATTATTCCAAATGGAATATAAAAATAAATGAAGTTATGCCATTCCCAAGCGAAGGTGAAGAATGGGTTGAGTTATACAACAATGATAATGTTGAAAGAGATTTATCGAATTGGATAATAAAAGATTCTTCCGGCTCTACGAAGAAATTAACTGCCATCATTCCTACAAATGGATATAGTGTTATCAAATTTTCTTCAATCTTTAATAATACTGGAGATAGTGTATTTCTTTATGATCCCAATTCTGTTGAAAGAGATAATTTCACATACGGCAGTTCCGAGAAAGGTTCGTCATGGAGTTTGATAGAAGGAAAGTGGATTATTACGAATAGACCTACACCGGGGTCTATGAATTTGCCAGGCTTAATTATCAATAATGAAGTGACAATACCAATAATAGAAGCTAGAAAATTAGATAACGACTCAGTTGTTAATATTTCTGGAACAGTTACAGTTGAGGCAAATAAATTATATAAGAATGTTTTTTATATTGAAGATCAAACAGGTGGAATTCGAGTCGAGTCAGATGAGACAATTACTGTTTCAGTAGGTGATTTCGTAAATATTAGAGGTGCGATTGATGAAATTAGAAATGAGAAAAGAATATTAGCTGACAAAATTGAAATCGTTGGTATATCAACACTTCCTATAGCAAGAGCTGTAAAATTAACTGATTTAAAGGAAGTAAATGAAGGTAGGTTAGTAAAAATTAAAGGAACTGTTTCAGCTACTAATGGTTCTACTGTTGAAGTAACAGATGGTAAAAACAAAGCTATCGTATACATTTCTTCGTTAACAGGGATTAAGAAACCATATACCCGGTCTGGGTATTTTATTTTAGCATCTGGAATATTGACTCAATATGGCGAGAAAGATGGAGATCCATATTATAGACTAATGCCTAGATATCAAGCAGATTTTAGTATAAGTAAGTCAGCCTTACTTGCCGATACTGGAAATATAATATTACCAAATATAATTTTGGCAAATACAATTATACTTAGTTTAGTAATGATTAATTACAAAAAGCTGAAATTCTGGAAAAAGAAAGCGTAAATATTAATCCAAACCATACATTCTTTTTTTAGCATCTGCTTCCACCATATCCAAACTCCATTCAGGATCTGTGACAAAGGTAATATTAGCTTCATCTATATTTTCTTCGTCTGCAAGAGAAGTTTCTATATCATAGCGAATAGTATCTTGCAAAGGACAAGCAGGAGTGGTCAATGTCATCTCAATATCCAGCGTATTTGTATCTGTATCAAAAACCATATTATAGATAAGACCCAAATCCACGACAGAAATTCCTAATTCAGGATCATTAACTTCTCGAACTTTTTCAATTATATTTTTTGGCGGTAATATTTTCATCACATATTATACACTATTTAATTATATCATCTTCTAATTCGTTCAATTTCAATTTTTTTCCAAAATATCTAGATATGAAAATAACAACACTCAAAAAGAGTATTCCCAAAGATATACTTGAAATAAGAACTTTCATGTTATCACTTTCCAAACCAATCCCAATAATAGAATATGTTAAAGCAAGGGGAAATAGCCCTATGAAAGAGGCTAATATAAACAGATATAACTTTACTTTGGTCAGAGCAGCCGCATAAGAAGCTATATCAAATGTTACGGTTGGAAAAATACGAAAGAATACCATTGCCTCAAAACCAAATTTTTTTGCTATCCTATTAACATTTTCCATGACATACGGAGCATGCTTGTAAAAATATTTTCTTCCCAATTTCCTAATTATTAAAAAATCCAAAACCGCACCAAGTAATGAACCAAATAAAATTATGACACCTCCAAATACTGAGCCATATAAGAAAATTGCCGCTATAGCAGCAGGAGAATCAGGAAATGGACTCATCACAGAAAGAGCCATTATAATAAATAAAAAGATTATGCCAAAAGCACCGAAGCCATCTACATAATTTTTAATTTGTTCTTTGGTAATTCCAAAGTTCGTAATTAACATTAAAAGTAAAATATATACTGCAATAAATACAATTACTCCTATTACTAATTTGATAATATTATTCTGTATATTCATATACTCATTGACTATTTTTAAACAATTTATATATAATAATGCATTATGATACTAAATAAAATCATAACTAAATATTCGTTTTTTTGGTGGCGCTAAGCGCCCGATTCATCACCTCTAAAAATACACTCTTTTTAACACTGAATATTTATAAAATGAATACTTTTTTCAAAGAACACGACTTTAGATATGTCGATACAACTACAATTTTTCGCAGACCAGAAACAACTGCAACATCAGGCTTGACTATTTTATCCATCAGAGAAGATGTTGAAATAGCAGGTTTAAAAGAAAATTTTTCATATTTAAGATCTCATATTTTCCCATTAGGAAAGAGAGAATCAAAACAATTAAATACTTTTTTACGCCTTGCTAATTCATCGATGCCAGTGGAAATATATGCCGCATCGTGTCCTGACTATTCAAACCGTCTTTGGCAACTACACATTTGAAAGTCTCGGTGACAGCGTTCCTCTTTTGACACAAACACATCTCAACGCAGATATAGACCTGTTAAATATATTGCATGATCATGGTATACCATTCAATTACCATATTCTTGTTGCAGATATTGAAGGTACAGACTCGTTTTTTGCAAATAAATTCACATCGGGTAATGAAAGCGAATTTATTTATAGATGTCAAAGTTCTGCTTCTGCAACTACTGATTATATAAAAACATTGAACCTAGAATATGGCGATAATTTTTTTTCAAGTACATTTTTTGATCATTTTGGGAGAGAACGTTTTGAATTTTTTCAAAAACAATATTTTGACTTACTTCTAGCAAAATACCAGAACGATAATAAATTTATAAATAAGGTTTTATCGGATATTATCCAAAGAAGTCAAATGTATGACAGATTATATTCTTTAAAAAATATGTCCGTTAATGAAAAGACAGAATTTCTAGCAGTCAGAACTATGCGAACCATGGCTCAATATTTAACGTTATCCAGATTAATTTCAGCCTCAAATCCTTTACCAATAATAATAAATCACGAGACTGTTAATAATGGATTATTTAACGAAGGAAATAAATATTTATTGGAAGGAGATAAAGATCAGCAAAAGGCAATACCATTAATAATTTTGAAAAATGAGACGAAATGAAAAATATAATTGTAATGAAAATTTATGAATATGACCCAACATTTGGAGGACTATATTCAAAATACGAAGGATATAAAAGAATATGTCTGCAAGAAGAAGATCCAGGTATATGTAATATTTCAAATTCTAATATCATCAGTTGTGAAAGTCTCTATTCTTCTAAGCTAAAAAGAGGTATTGAATCTGCAGAAATATTATCGAAACATGGGGATATTTCATTCAAATCGACATATTTGTTAAATGAAATAATTTTTGATATGTCTAAACTTCTTACGGAAACTGAATATATTGAATTTGGAAGTTTTTTAGTTAGAAAACGATTTATTGATGCATTTACAAGAAATGAATTAAATGAACCATTAGATAACATTCATGATAGAATTGAAAAATTACTATTTTTACTTTCAATCGATAAAAGTAAAAAGATTACATTGGTAAGTCACAGTTTTTTTATGAAAATATTTGAAATATATTTACAGGATAAAGATTTGTTCACTTTTCCTGAACGTATAAAAAATTATTTCGATCCGTACAAAAAATTATATAATTTTGGTGAAAGCTTTGAATTTACATTATTAAAATAAATATATGAATAACTTTGAATTATTAAAAAATAAAATTGAGAAAAATAATATTTCAGCGAGTATTATTGAAATTAACGCACCAACTCTAAGTGTTGATGATCATGTAAAAACTCTTGGTATTAAATATAGGGAAGGAATGTCAACTTTGCTATATCGTGAGGGAGATAATTTCTTTGCACTGCTACGAAGAGATGATACAAACATAGATATGAAAGCATTGAAAGCAATAATTGGCACCAAGAATTTTAGATTCTGTAACGAAGAAGATTTGAAAGAATTAAATTTTGAACCTGGTTTAGCATCGCCGTTAATATTAAACGATACACAAGATAAATTTAAGATAAGAATTTTGATAGATAGTGCTGTAACAAAAATGGATAAAATTATATGCGGATCTGCACATCCTAATTATGGCTTAGAAATAACTTATAATAATTTAGTTTTAAATATTGGTGAATACGAAGTTGTAGACGTAACAATTCCAAACCCCAATAGACAAGATGAGATTATAATTTTAGATTCAAATATTGAAATTCCATTAGCCGAGAGAAAAAGAATATTAACTGGAGATAGACCAACAGGAAAGTTGCATATAGGCCATTTAATTGGTTCTCTACAAAATAGAGTCAAATTACAGGATGAATATGAGCAATTTATATTAATGGCGAATATACACGCTCTGAGTGATAATCGAGATAATCCGAAAAAAGTTCGCGATTCACTCGAAGAATTAATGTGTGATTATTATGCTGTAGGAATAGATTTTGATAAAACTACTGTTTATATTCAGAGTGAAGTTCCTGAAACGCATGAAATATTTATGTATTTAGCCAATTTTGCTTCTGTACAACAGATTAATCATAACCCAACAATAAAGCAGGAAATTAAAGATAACCATTTTGAAAAATCGACTCCATTGGGTTTCTTCATATATCCTGTACATCAAGCAGCTGATATTCTTACTGTTAATGCGGATTTAGTGCCAGTAGGAAAAGATCAAGCACCAATGGTTGAAGATTGCAGGGAAATTGCCAGACGTTTTAATGATGCTTATAATAGACGTATTTTGAAGGAAGCACAGTCACTATTCGGACTTGATAAAAATGTACCTGGATTTGACGGAAATCAGAAGATGGGGAAAAGCCTAGGCAATGCCATATATTTATCTGATAGCGAAGAGGATCTTAGAAAAAAAATATTTATGATAAAAACAGACCCAAATAGAATTCATGCAACTGATCCAGGTAATGTGGAAGGCAACACAGTTTTCATTTATCACGATATTTATAATTCTAATAAGGAAGAGGTAGAAGATTTGAAGACTAGATATAGAGAAGGTAGAGTAGGTGATGTCGAAGTAAAAGAAAAATTATTTTTAGCAATGAATAATCTTCTCACACCAATTAGAGAAAGAAGGAGAGAGGTAGAAGGTAAAAAGGCAGAACTCATAGATATTGCCTTAGAAAGTAGTAAAAGAGTTAGAGTAATTGCTAGAGATATCGCGGATAAGATGAAAGAGGCGATGATGATAAAATTTGATTAAAAGTTTAAACACCATGTATCTGCATGGTGTTTTTTAATTTATCGAAATATATGATTTCATAGAGTAAGTATACTATTTTTAATTTTTCTTATAAAATAGCTCATATTCATTATAATATGGAAGTTGTTTTTTCTACATTGTTACCTCTACACGAAACGATAGGTGGTGAGCTTCGACGAGATATAATAGCATGTGCTAATACAGCTATTTGTGCATCTGTAGTTGGTTTAATACCATATTCATCATTATGAAGTGATGAGGAAAGTTTAAAAGCACTGCTATTATTGAAAAGAGAAGAAACAGCAATAAGTTTTTCCCACTTGGTTGGTTATCAAAATAGAAAAACTCTTCATGTAGAACCATTGAAATATTCGCTTCAATCAGGGTTATTATTAATACCAGATAATGATCAATTTCTTTTTGGTGGTTATATTACAACAATTGACCTAACAGATGAATCAACAGAAGATTTAATATTATTTTATCCAAATGGAGAAGAAGTTTGTTTAGAAGAGGATGTTACAAATATATTAAGAAATGAAGCAAATGTTCTTTTAACAGGATTTTCTGGGACCTTATTTAAAAATTCATGGGGATTATTACAGAACCCATCACAACGAATAAGTAGAATTGGCCCATCATTTCGCATAATTATTACTAAAACGACCAATAATATAAATGAAGATGGTAAGACAATAATTAAGAACGTATTCGAAAAAAGTTAAATAATAGTCTTTTGATAATATCCAAACATTTCCTCTACTGTTTCTTCGTATGTTTTGCCCCAGTTTTGGATAATTATCGCGTCTTGAGGAATTGCTAATGGTGAGAATTCTCGTTCCATATCCATTTTATCTCTTTCTATCACTTCATTAGAAACATCCTCTAATGTAATATTACTTTCTTTAATTTTATGCTGTTCAAATCGTCTTGCCGCTCTTTCCTCAACTGGTGCATCCATATAAAACTTTAATTTGGCATCAGGAAAAACTATAGTACCAATCTCTCTTCCAGACATAACTGTATTTTTACCTTCTGCAAATTTTCGTTCAATTTTGTGAATGGCATCCAATGCTTTTTTCTTTGTTCCAATTATTGCTACATTTGTGTTTATTTCGTGTGTTCTAAGCTCATTCGTCAGATTCTGACCATTGAGATATACATTAACTTCTTTGCCCTCTACAACAAATTGAATATCAAGTGTGTTTAATATTTGTTCGTTCTGTTTATCATCATTGATATCTAGTCCATCTTTTATGACAAGATATGTGACAGCTCTATAAAACCAGCCTGCATCTATAAACTGATAATTAATTTTTTGGGAAAAAAGAAAACCAACTGTGCTTTTGCCTGAAGCAACTGGACCATCTATAGTTATAATTGTCGGAATATTAGCCATAAGGATTTTTTGCTTCGATATTACACCATAATAATTGAATTTTTACAATAGATGACTCTTGACAAAAATTAGCGGTCTATATTATAGTTTGCTAATTACTTATTAATTTTATCATTATGGCATTAATGAGAAGAAATTCACAAAATGGTGTGACATCATGGACACCAGTAAGATCTATGATGGATGAATTTTTAAGAATTCCGGATTTATGGGATGATGCTGGCATAGGATTTGGTAAAGGTGCTGCCGCAGATATGTGGGAAGAAGAAGATAAAATATGTATCAAAATGTCTTTACCTGGTGTCGATCCAGACTCGGTCGATATATCTATAGAAAATAATGTAATAACAATTCGTGGAGAGATAAAAGACGAAATTGAAGAAAAGAAAAAAGACTTTTATCAAAAACAAATTAGATATGGAAATATTGTCCAATCTTTTAGTCTTCCATCAGGTGTAACCCCAGATAATGCTCTTGCAGATTTCAAAAACGGAATGCTGTTAATTAGTATACCAAAAACAGAGGAAACCAAGCCGAAGCAAATAAAATTGACGGTTAATAAATAAAACGCCATAGAATATGAGGGTGGCATTTTATCTTAAAGGAGCTTATGCAATGTTTTTCACACACTAATAAAATTTTGAGCTGGAGAAGTCTCTGGCTCAAAAGTATTTAAATAATATACATTACGATTAATGTAGTTTTTACCTCATTTTCATCTAAGCCTTTTCATATTCTCAATAACGCGATACAATTCAGACAGCTGCAATCGGAAGAATAATATCCAAATTATAAAACATGAATAAATATTTCTTCGATTATACAACTCTAGATAATGGAATAAATGTGCTTTGCTATCCCAGAAATGATATGCATGGCGCAGGAATTGAGGTCGTAATAGGAGTAGGATCCATTGATGAAACAAAGCCAATAAATGGAGTTTCTCATGCTCTTGAGCATATGATTTTCAGAGGAACTAAGGATTTTCACAACAGAGATGATATTATTAACTACGAGAACGAATTTGCATTAGACATTCATTCAGCTCACACAGCAGACACGTACACACTTTTTGAAGGATACGGAATTTTTTCTGATATTGAAAGAATTATTTACATTCTATCTCAATTGACCTGTCAACCAAGTTTAAATCCAGATGACTGGACTATAGAGAAAAAAATTATATTGGATGAAATACAAAGAAGAATGGACCGGCCTTGGTTTCAATTATTTACTGTGTTAAATAAAGATAGATTTAAAGACGATTATTACTATCTTGGACACGAAGTAGCTGGTTCGCAGGAAAATGTTAAAAGCTTAGATATTGATAGCATTTCTAATCACCACAAAGAATATTATACTCCTACAAATATGAGAATTTCTGTAACTGGAAATATAAATATTCCTCAAATTCATGATTTAATAAAAAAGTATTTTCCAAAAAATAATTTACAATCTGTTCATCATCCACATAGAAAAATTCAAAATATAAGTTCAGTTTATTCAGATTTAAATTTAACAACAATAAAAAAAGAAGACTCAAGAGTTTATCTCGCATTTACATTCCCAGGTTTATCAAGAGAAGAAAGTCCAAAAAGTAGGATGACATCCACTTTATTGAAAGCTATATTTTCTGATAGGATGGATAGTATTTTATGGAAGACATTAAGAGAAGAAAGGGGACTTGTTTACGACGTATCATCAACAAATATTATTGAAAAATATTATGGGCTATTTTCTGTTCAGTGTGATTTCCATTATGAATACATAGATAAAGTAATTGGAGAAGTTATACATGCGATAGAAAGTATAAAAAAAGGTTTATTCGATGATAATATGCTGACCAATGAAATTAATATAAGAAATAAAAGATCTTTATTAACATTCGATGATATTCGTAGCGCAATTAATTGGCTGTCTAGAGAGTTGGACGAAGATCAAATTAGGCTCCCTGAATATTATGTAAATATGAGAAGTAGTATTACAAAAGAGGATATAATAATTTGTGCAAATAAAATTTTTGACTGGTCAAAGGTAAACATCGGTATATTGGGTCCGACAGAAAAGCCAGAGATTGAGGCGATTTTGGCGAAATATATACAAAATATTAATTTTTGATATAGAAGTCACAAATATTATTCAAAGGACATAATTCACATTTTGGTTTCCTCGCATTACAAATTTCTCTGCCGTGAAATATTAACCTATGAGATATGTTTCCCCATTCTTGCTTTTTAAATATTTTTATAAGATCTTGTTCAACTTTTGTAGGATCCGAATTTTTTGTTAAACCTAACCTATAAGAAACTCTTTTCACATGTGTATCAACGACAATTCCTTCTGGTTTATTATATACTTCGCCTAAAATTACATTAGCAACTTTTCGTCCAACACCTTTGTATTTTAGTAAATCTTCCATTGTTGAAGGAATTTTTCCTGAATAATTATTTATAGTTATATCGGCATCTTCTATTATGAATATAGTTTTATTATTAGAATAATTAATATGTTTAGTAATATTTTTTAATTCATCAAATCCAGCTTTTTGAATATCGTATGGGGTTGGATATTTTTCAAAAAGTTCTTCAGTTACTTTATTAACTATTATATCCGTTGTTTGAGCGGAAAAAATGGCGACTACCAACATTTGCCAAGGAGATGACCAAATTAATGCAGATTTTGGATTAGGATATTTTAAAGATAAAATCTTATTAATTTCATCAGCTTTATTTTGAACTTTCATTTTCTATTCTCAATATCTTGCAATATTTTAAAAGTATTATAAGATTTTATATCGGATATAACCACATTCGTCAACATACTGCAAAAATCCTAGTCCTTTTCCAGTTATTTTCAATAATTTAGTTTCTTGTTCTATTTCTACTAAACCTTGAGAAATTAAAAATTTAATATAATTCCATGCAGTCCATGTTCCAAAAACTGGATTAGTGTCTTTTAAATTTTTAAAATATGTTTCAATTGTTTTGTACTCCAAATGTTTAGTTTCTGCTATCAAATCCAATAATACGATCTGACTTCCAAAAATTAAATTATATATTCTTTCAAATTCCAACTGAATATCCTTTTGGTCTAATTCAAAATATAAATTTTCCAAAGGCTCATTCTTTTTTCTTTTTTGACTTTTTTGCTGTAATGAATATATTGTTTCATCAATTTCATTTTGTTCTTCAACTTGTTTCTTTTCTCTTTCTACATCGGATAATTCTTTACTAGCATCTTCCTGAGCTTTAATCATATGCTCTGCCTGGATTTCAATACCAATCGGACCTTTGATGGTACGAAGCCTATCAATCAATCCAGAAATATTTTCTTTGTACAGGATAACTACTACTATTGCGACAATTGGCCACACGAGGATTTTTGTTAACTCAAGGAATAAACTGAGGACGTCCATAGTTTATACTTAATTATAAAAGTATAACATATTTTAATCATGTTTTTTTTGCAGTATACAAAGGCTTTCTACGTGAGGAGTATGAGGATAAAAATTATACCCTTTAAAATATTTTATTTCATATTTATCCTTTAGCAATGTGAAATTCTCAGCCTGAGTCTTAGGATTACATGACATATAAATAATATGTTCCGGCAATGATTCTAATATTTGATTTATTACTTTCTGATGAAGTCCAGCTCTAGGTGGATCAATTAGTAAAATATCAGTATTAATAAACTGAAGACCATCTTTTTCTGCCATACATTCATAAAAAGAAAAATTTTTAACTTTATTTCTTTCTGCATTAATTTCAGAATAATATTTTGTCTTTGGCGTAATTTCGACCCCTGTAACGTGTTTAACATATGGAGCACACAGAATTCCTATTGTTCCAACACCTGCATAAAGATCAGATAAATTTAATTTTTTTGCATTTGGTAAACCTTTAATATAATTTGAAATATCTGCAGCTGCCTTGCTGAAGACTTCTGGATTAATTTGAAAAAATCCATTATATGCATACTGAAATTCCATATTTAATACTTTTTCGACAATTTCTGTATCACCTGCAGAAGCTTTGACTTCAGTTTCTACAAAAGCAGGAGAGAGAAAATCAGAATGAATAAATAGAATTCCTTTCAGTTGATTATCAAGTAATTTATTTAATTCAGATTCAGAGATATTAACCAATGTGTCTTTGGCAAATATACAAGCAACGACTTTGTTTTCTAAAAAAGAATATCTAAATAACAATCCTTTTAATTGTCGAGCTTTAATATTTAGCGTATTAATATAATCTATAATTTTTTTTGCACATTGATTAACTGTATCAGGAGCTAATAAGCAGCCATCAGCAGGATCTTTATGAAAACCACTTTCTCTTTTATGAAAAGCTAAAGTAATATGTTCATCAGCATGACCGTATAATGAAAATTCATTTTTATTTCGATAAGCATAATCTACTTTATTAGAAGCGATTAAAAATTGAGGTAAACTAAAATCAGCATTTTCTAAATAAAATTTTTTAATTAGTTCTTTCTTGAAATTATTTTCTTCTTTAACTGGAATAATTTGCCATGGGGAGCAGGACAAATAATGATCTTCCTTAGCTTCAATCCTATAATCAGCTTTTTTTAAAAATTTTATAACTTCAGCAAAATATACCTTTTTTTTCTTTTTATATACTCTTGCGATAATTTCTTCGCCTGGTAAGGAATTTAAAATATGTATTGTTTTTCCTTCATATTTGGCAACACCATAACCTCTTTCTTCAAGGCTTTCAATTATAACTGTAATTTCTTGATTTAACATACGCTTTTGAATACTAGTAATAATACTATTTAAATCATTATTAATCCACTATTTAAGTGTTTTTAAATATTTCTCAATAATTTCATCGTGTTCAAATGCTGTTTTGCCTTTAATTGAAGCTATATCTTTCCAAACTGGTTTCCCTTCCCAGCTATTTTTTAATTCTCCAGAGCTAATTTCCGCAGTAAATATAATACTATTTGCATAAGGAATTTTTTTATTTACATCTTTATATGAAAAATATCTTACGTTTTTTATTTCATAACCTGTTTCTTCACGAACTTCACGACTTATTGATTTTTCCAATGATTCTCTTGCTTTGGTTAAACCACCAGGTAAACAAAAGCCTTGTTTATCCGCACGTTCTTGCATTAAAAATTCTCCTTTGTCATTTACTATAATCGCACATACTGATGTGATTTGCGGCAACTTATAAAATGTTACCGTATAAAAAAGCTTTACTATCACACCTAACGTCTTAGAAATTATGTTAAACATATAAAATCAATTATGCATTATTATACAGCTTTTATTTATAAATTTTTGATTTTTGATTAAACATTACCGGAACAGCAGTAGCCATCCCGGGTTTTAGGTATTATGATTAACTACTTTTAGAATCAACAGCAATACGACGGCTCCCACAACAGAGATCAGAATACTAGATAGATTAAAGCCCGTAAAAGCAGACGAAAATTCAAATACACCAGATTGTATAAATTGAACTATTGTACCTCCAATAAATGCACCAATAATTCCAACAATTATATTTGCTATTATTCCCATATCATGACTATCATTTGTGATAATACTAGCTATCCAACCAGCAATTCCACCAACAAGAAGCCAAATAACTATTGACATATTAATTCATTAATATTTAAATTTTTAATTAAACACAATTATTTATAATTAAAACATTAACTTATTTATAGTGAAGATAACGTGAATATGCATTATTTAATTTATAAAGTGGTCATGGTGAGCTCTTCGATAAGCTCATGGTGACAAATTTAAGTTGTCATGGTGAGCTCGTCGAACCATGATGTTGAAATACTTTTCTTAATTAAGTATCATACCTAACTAGTCATGCCACTTAGCGACATCTCGCCCTTCCTTTCTATGTCATGCCGCTTAGCGACATATCGTCGGATTAATTAACGAGATTTCTCACTAACGTTCGAAATGACATCTTTTTCAATTCGATGTCATCCCGAATGAAATGAGGGATCTCGTTGGATTATTTTAAAACCGACGGTCTAAAGTTGTCACCCTGAGCCCGTCGAAGGGAATGTCACCCTGAGCTTGTCGAAGGGCGACTGTTGGAAAATTTCAAAACAAAGAACGGAATGAACACACCCCGCCTTCGGCACCCCTCTTAATAGAGGGGACTGGAACAGGGTAAATGAACACACCCCGCCTTCGGCACCCCTCTTCCCAGAGTGGACAAAAACCTCAGCTGGGAGTTTTTTTATTCGATAGTATACAAATCATAAATTTTTCCTGATTCTAATGATGCACATAGATAATATTTTGTTCTATCATTAGAAACGCTATACCCAATTAATAAATTAGTAGATGACGGTATACTGCCACAATTAGTTATTTTATTATTTTTAATATCTATCTTTCCAGTCAAAGATAAATTAAGATCCTGACCCGATTTAAATATACGTGAGTCCCCTATATATAACTGATTATTATTTATATATAAGTCAGATAATTTGGGATAAATTCCATTTTGTATATAATACATTTCAACATAATTTTGCACTTCTAAGACATAAGTCTTCCTTTCTGCATCATGAAGCGAAACAGAAATGCCTTTAGATCCCACAGAAATTAGACTAAATACTCCAAACAATACTATTAAAATAAGACTCACAACAACTACAGATATTATAATTGCCCTTTTATTATTTGAAGTTTGGACTGGAAAAATAATAGGTGTGTTATTTGGGTTCATATGTTTAATTATTTTATAATATATCTTATCATAACAATATATCTTGTTAAATTGTTATGAAAGAATTTTCTGAAATATGTGAGGAAATAATATCAGTATCTTCAAAACTTGAAAAAGTAAAAATTCTTTCACAATATCTGCAATCTTTAGATGGATCAGATCTACATTTTGCTTGCATATATTTCACTGGTTCAGCTTTCGCAGCCAAGGATGCTAGGAAATTAAATCTTGGCGGACAAATGATAAAAAAAGCACTAGCTTTGGCAGTTAATATGACTTCTGAGGAAGATTTTGAAATTATCAATCAATTATCAATAAAATTTAGCGAAGCAGGTGAATTAGCTAAATATGTTCTCGAAACTTATTCTGGTAAAAAAGAGGAGAAAAAGTCTGATTCTTTGTTTATTCAAGAAAACAAGTTTAAAAGAAGTAATTTTAGTATTACAGAAACAGAATATTTTTTTAATAAAATATTTGAAACTCCTGGTAGTATAGCAAAAGTCAATCTATTATCTGATCTTTATTGCATACTTGATCCATTAAGTGCAAAATTTGTTACTAAAATTTTAGCTGGCGATTTACGAATTGGCTTGAAAGAAGCTAGTGTAGAAGATGCAATTGCTTCTGCATTTGATGAAAAATCAACTTTAGTAAAATCTTCAAATATGCTGATTGGAGATATTGGAGAAGTTGCAGAAATGGCGAAAAGACACGAATTAGACAATGTGAAATTAACTCCATTCTGGCCTATAAAAGCAATGCTTGCAACACCTGCAGAAGATGCAGATGAGATTATAAAAAGAATGGGAGAAAATTTATGGGTTGAAGATAAATATGATGGAGTAAGATGCCAAGTACATAAATTTAAAAATGTTATTAAATTATTTTCGAGAGATCAAAACGAAATTACTGCTCAATTTCCAGAAATTGTTAATTATGTAAAAGAAATTTCACATGACATTATTTTGGATGGTGAAATAATGGCTTTTAAAAATGGTGAAATTATGAGATTTTTTTTCTTACAACAAAGATTAGGGAGAAAGACTTTTACCGAAGAATTTTTGCAAGAAATACCTGTCGAATATTTTGTCTACGATATGATTTACCTTGATGGCAAAGAACTTCTAACCACAACAATTAGAGAAAGAAGGGAATTACTAGAAAATATATTAGGAAATAAAAAAAATAAATACAATGATAGTAATTATGCTGGTTTGCACTTATCTCATAAAGAAGAGGTTGTTGGTGCTATCGAATTGGAGAAAGCATTTGATGCTGCAAAAGCAAGAGTAACTGAAGGTTTAATGGTAAAAAAATCTGATAGTGCATATAAACCAGGTCGCAGAGGGATTGAATGGTTAAAATATAAAAAGGCAATGGAACCGCTGGATGTAGTGATTACAGGTGTAGAATATGGCAATGGTAAAAAAAGAGGATTATTGTCTGACTATACATTTGCTGTCAGAGATTTGGAAAGTGGAGAATTAGTAAATATTGGCAAGGCATATTCTGGTGTAACAGACGAACAAGTTCGTAAACTTACAGACAGATTTATGAAATCAACTTTAGAAGAATCCGGTCGTTTCAGAACAGTAGTTCCTGAAGTAGTTCTAGAAATATCTTTCGAATCTATACAAAAATCTAATAGATATAAATCTGGATATGCACTACGTTTTCCGAGAATTACAAAAATTAGAATAGGGGATAAGGGGATTGATGAAATAAATACTATTCAAGATGTAGCAAAAATGTATACTAAATACTTTGAATACGAATCAATACCCGAGTAATTATGTGAGAATAATGCTTCCATCAGTATTTTTAAATACAAAACTATAACCACTATTATCTTTAGATCTAAGTAATTTTTTATATGCTTCATCCATTGATAATACAGCACGAGTATCAACTGACCGGTACCCTATAAACTAGACAATAATTCTATAGAATAGAAAAAATAGTTT
>JBAXGO010000026.1:0-16800 GCA_037139335.1 bacterium | reverse complement strand
CTAGCAATCTTTCCAATGTTATCTTGAAATTTTTTGACATATGGGGAAACATTTGGTGATTTTTCAGATACATAAAGTACGTCTCTTACGTCTGAATACATATAATCCAACTCATCTTCAATATCAGTCATCATGTTGTAAGTATCCTTACGCATATTCTCTAATGTTTTATCTGAGAAGTAGATACTAGACATCTTTGAACTAACTTTACTGTATTTTTTGTATAGCTGATCTTGCAAAGTTGAAACTTTACTTAGTGAATCTACTGAACTGGCATCAACATTACTTAAATCGGTTGCATATGCCAGATAATCAGTCAAAGCAACAGCATATCGCAGCATTCCATCTGTTTCTTTTAGATCAGTGCTATACACGTCCACTACTTGTGATAATTTTTTATATAATTGTTCATTAACACCTGAGCCATAAGAAAGTCCGTAAAATGTTGAGTTATTTGATTTTATATAATCACTTATATTTTGAGACATTTTATCGGCATCATCCTGATTAGGTTTATCTCCTAAACTCATATCTCCCAATTTTGCCTTACCATTAGTAATAATATCGTTATAGGCTTTACCTACTGATTTTACATAGTCATAATCTTTCTGATTAAGCTTGGGTGCCGTAGTTGATAAGAAGATTAATATACCAGCAATACCCGCGATAATTAGAACAGCAACAACACCTAATGCTATAAACAATCCCTTCTTACTTTTTTTAGGTGCCATTGGCGCTTGTTGATACATTGGAGGCATTTGCGGAGCAGGTGGTACATTCATAGGTGATGGAGCTGGATAAACTGGAGTCTGAGGGACCTGATTGTTATTGAGGGGATCCATTTATGTATATTTAAAGTAAACAATATTATCATTAATATTTTTACAAAGTCAATTTGTTTATTACAAAAGGGAGTTAGATCAATAACGACAAAATGTCACCCGCATAAATTAAGACATTTTATATATCTTTAATTGTCTGTTAGAATATTTTTATAAAAAAATACCCATGAGCTTGATAGAGTACTTCAAAGATCCATTATTTCCCAAGAAATTAATAGCTATAATAATTTTTTTAACCATTATTATGGCATCATTTACAGCTGGTTATATAGTCGGTGAAAACAATAACGCAAAAGATATCCAAGCCTCAGGAAGGAAATAATTTCACTTTTCCATAGCCACTTTTTTCATTTCTTTGGGCATTTTTTCTATGGCGTAGCGAAGTGCTGTGCGGGTCATTTCTTTTTTATGAAAAAGGACATAATCATAAACATCCTTCTGACGGGCTTTACTGGCTTCTTTGAGTATCCATCCATAACCTTTCTGAACCAAATCTTCACTATCTTTCATCAAAATATCGGAAATATTAAAGACGTCTTCAATAAATTTACCTTTTCTGGCGGAAACAATCATCGAAACGACAGAAGCACGTCGAGCCCACATATTCTCGGATATAGCCCACTTTTTTAATTCATTAATAAATTCAGGATATTTTTCTATGAAGTAGCCCATCGTATGCGTGCAAAAAGTATCGCACACTGCCCAATTAGTCACATATTGTTTAATCCACGATTCAAATATTTGAAAGTCACTTTTTTCAAATTCATTTTTTCTTGTAAAACTCCAATCACAAGCGACAAAGGCTTCTTCACAATATCCTGATTTAAATAATTCATCACAAAGTGAAAAAATGTCGTGTTTGCTTTTTGCCTTTATTTCAGGATAAAAACGCCTCGCAGTTTTAATTACTATTGGCGTCTTAATTCCGTAAAATTCAACGTTTTCTTTGAAAAACCGTTTGTAACCTATACGCACTTTTTCATCAATGCTATTTTTTAATTCTTCTCGAATTTTATAAACAAGATCCATTATTAATGTACAAATGCTGCATCAATTTTATAATCTCCGTTAAAGATTTGAGCCTGCCCCATTGCCCATGTAATAGCTAAGTTTTTACTATTTGAATAAATGAAACTATACGCGAAATTCAAAGGACATTTAGTTCCATCATCATAACTATTTGGCCCAGCATTACTATTTAATTTAATTTTATATTCACCATTTACACTATCTGTTAATTGTTTTAAGCCAATAGTGCATAACTTGCCATCTTGATAAGTTTGATCATAAATTTCATTACCAAATGCAGCGATTTCAGTATCATTATTTACTGTTTTGAAATGAAATGCATAAATAGCTGGATAAATTGTAGTTTTATATGTTTTGGATACATATGGAAGTCCAGTTTTTATTAGATTTAAATCTACATTTTTTGTAACACAACCAGCGTCACCAATATGCATGGCTTGAGTAGAATATGACAAATATACAACTTTGTTTGGAATATCTTCTGTAATTTTCATAGGCATTGGAGAAAAATCATTTTCATCTGCGCAAGTACCGAATCCACTAATAGCTTTCGTATAATTAATTACGAATCCATAATCATAGTTGATATATTGTGAATTCGTAGAATCAGTAAATATTATTTCCGATCCTGTTTTTTTTGCAACATTAGTAGTCACTGTTGTGGTAGTAATAGGCGTTTGAGAAAGAGATGAAGTTGGGTTAGTTGTGACAGAAAGAGTAGGGGTTATAGTGTTAGATTCATTGCCTTTCTCTTTATTATTAACAAAAAGAAAAATACCACCGACAATAGCAAGCGTTACAATAATTCCAGATGAAAAAACTAAAACTATTTTCAAAGGAAAAGTCTTAGGTTTAGCCAGAGAAAGATTTGCAGGCAAAATATTCTCAATATTTGTCGGAACAACACCTGTATTTTGAACATTATTTTTAACTGGCATATTTAATTAACAAAATTATGTAATATACTATCATTACTATCTAATCATGTCACATTAATAAAATATTATGAAATTATTTCTTGCATCAGAAGCTAAAAATCCTATATCTTTACAACTACTTAGTGATATAGCGAACGGTTTTAATAATAAAACTACTGCATATATTCCCACTGCCGCAAATGCAGATGGCTGCGAATCATAGAAAGAGGGTGGTGCTGGAAAACAGTAAATTCACTTGATGCTGTGGTAAATGTAGTACAACTAGAAGATTATTTAGAAAGAAGCCCTGAAGATGATATAAGAGGAAAAGATATAGTCTGGTTTGCTGGTGGCTATAGTGCATATTTACTTTATTGGATTAGAAGAACGAAACTAGATACAGTTTTGAAAGATATTTTGAACGAAGGGACACTATATGTTGGTTCTAGCGCAGGAAGTATAATCACATCAAAAGATCAGGATTTTGCAGAATGGATAATTGGAGGAGAAGAACCCGGAGCAGGATTAATTCCAGGATTAGATTTAGTAAACTTTAATTTTTATCCTCATTACGAAGAATCATTATATGATGAAATAAAAAGCAAGTTCAAAGGTAAAAAAATGTAATTAGTAAAAAACGGTGAAGCAATATTTGTAGAAGATGAAAAAAGTACTGTGTTAGGGGAGGAGAGAATTCACCAAATTCTTTAACTCAGATTAATGGAAAGCCCAACAAAAATTCCTCCCTAGGGTGACACATAGTGCCGGAAGTGGTTATTTTGAATAATACTTAAAAATCATGAATCTTTCGCAGAATGACAGAAAAGGACTTTTTATAAAATTATATAAAAATAGTCTGGTCATTTACCCGCCCATTAGTGTATAATTGCGACTGTTAAGACTCTGGAGGGGTCGCATAGTGGTCTAGTGCGTCTGTCTTGAAAACAGATATGTTAATAGCATCGCGAGTTCGAATCCCGCCCCCTCCGCCAGTTTTTTAACAAATTTCATTTCACCACTATCGTTTTTTTTCTAAAATAGCTATATATTAAATGTTTTCTATCAGTAATTTACGAAAGTATAAACTTTACGGTTGAATCAGTAGACAAACCACATAGAAGAACAGCCAGATTTTTATGAAGATCTAAAGCCCTTAAACGAAGAAGATACAAAAGAAATTTCTTTGAGAATTAAAGAGATTTTAAACCAAAATATTTATTCCGATACGAATTGGGGCTTGAATAAATAATTCACTTATCCTGTTTCACAATTTCTCCCGGTAGAGTAGTACTGTTTGTACCTAGCTTTCGTCCTGGATAAATCCTAGTTCCTACACCAAGTTTTGAATTATCTCCAATTATTGTTCCAATTTTTTTTCTTCTAGTATCCATCAATTTGAATTTAACCATCGTACTTATATTTTCTCCATCATGCCTATAGTTCGAAACAATACTACCAGCACCAACATTTACATTGTAGCCTAGAACCGAATCGCCTATATATGAAATATGAGGGACCTTCGTACCAGAAAACAAAGTAGAATTCTTTATTTCACATCCATTACCAACTTTACAATTATCACCAATAACAGCAACACCTCGCAAATAACAATTAGGACCAATTATGCAGTCTTCACCTATAATAATGTCACCTTCTAAATATGTTCCAGATTTAATAATGCTTCTTTTGCCCAAACTTAGGCGACCATTCACCACGACACCTTCTTCAACAATTCCTTCAATTTTATATTCATATGCATTTGAAAGACTTTCATGAGCATCCAATATATGCCAAGGATAACCAATTGGAGTCCAATCTCCATTAATGACTGAAACTTTTTTATTCTGAGCAAATAAAGTGACAGTATCAGTAAATTCATATTCTCCCCTTACAGAAAGTTCAATTTTTTTATTCAATTCAAAAATATCCGTGTCTAATAGATATAAGCCAATATTAGCTAAATCACCAATATATTCTTGTGGCTTTTCTACCAATGTTTTTAAATATCCATTTTCATCTAACAGAAATATTCCCCATTTTTCGGGATCAAGAACTTTCTTTCCAACCGCAGCATATTCATGCTTTAAAATATTTTCAATGTCCTTTCTAAAATAAATATCATCACCATACATACATATTATTTTTTCCCCTATCGGAATCAAACCTGCAGCACATTGAAAGGCATGAGCAGTTCCTTTTGGTTCATCTTCAAAGACGTAAGAAATTTTCATTGGAAAATTATTTTGCGAGACATATTCTTGTATTTGTTTCCCAAAATCTCCAGTATCGAGAACGAAAATTATTTCATCAACAATTCCATTAAGTATGTTAATAAAGTTATGAATCAAAGGTTTATTAAAAATAGGCATTAGAAGTTTATGGGTTGTTTCACCCAAAGGCCACATTCGTGTACCTTTTCCCGCTGCAAGAATAATTGCTTTCATATCAATCTTCAAAAAATATTTTATAGCTTACAGAGTAAAGGACTTGTAAGTCAAATGCGAAGTGGGTAGGGTAAGTTTAATAAGTTTAATTGGTTTAGTTGGTTTAATAAGTTTAATAAGTTTAAGAGGTTTAAGAGGTTCATTGTTTGGTATGTTTGTAATATTGTCACCCTGAGCCCTTCGATAAATTCAGGGTAGGCTTTGTCGAACTTGTATACCGAAGTAATAGCGAAGATATAGAGCGACTGTCGGAACTTCATACGATCAGGCTTGCAAGCCAGAAACTTAGTACAGGGTGACATAGATTCCTGCTTTCGCAGGAATGACAAGCACTGGTTGACCATTGACATTCACCATTGTGAGAGGTTACATGGATTCCTGCTTTCGCAGGAATGACAAACACTCTTAATTATTACTTATTCACAATCTTCATTATTTCCCTCGCGACTTTATCACTATCATGCCTAATTAAACTTCGCTTCAAAGTATCACCTTGTTGTTTTTCTACAACTTCTTCGGCCAACAGATCTGCTCGAATAATATTTTTATCCATTTCTGAAACATCATCTATAACAGGAGAATCATTCAAAACTATATAACGATCCAGCATGTCTTGGGGAAGGGGGGTATTATTAATTATTATAAAATCTGGCTTTCGTCCAATATATTTCGTTATTTCTTCAACATGATCTTTAACTGTAAAACCATATGTCTGACCATACTTTGTCATCAAATTTACGACAAAAATAATCTTTGCTTTCGTATTTTTTATTGCTTCAAAAGCTCCGCCAACAACAGCATTCGCTAATGTACTAGTATATAAGTCTCCAGGACCTAAAATTATATAATCCGACTCAGCAATTCTATCTCTAGTTTTTTCGTATATATTTGATGTTCTATTCAAAAAAAGTTTTTTAATCCTTTGCTTACTATCGTGAAATTCTTCTGGCTCATCTATTAAATGCTCACCAAAAATAATATCACCGTTCTCATATTCAGCCATTAAATTAACATCATCAAGTGTAATAGGGAGTATTTCGCCTATGATATTTAAAATATGTCCAGCTACTTCCATAGCTTTCATTTGATTACCTTCAATATCTGTTAATGCAGCAATTAATATATTTCCAAAGGTTTGTCCTTCCAGCCCGACACCTTTTGTAAAACGATACATCATTAAATTTCTCAATGTTTGATGACTAGGCTCATCTGACGAAAGAGCAACTAAACACTGACGAAAATCACTTGGAGGTAAAAGACCAAATTCATCTCTAAATTTTTTATTACTTCCACCATTGTCAGCTGACGAAACGACAGCCGTAAGATCTACATCATATTTTTTTAATCCCGTAAGTATCGTAAATGTACCAGTACCTCCACCCATCACTATTATTTTTGGTTTCATATTTCACTGTTGTCATGCTGAGCCTGTCGAAGCATGCTAATATTAAATATCGTACAGCCAACCTTATATATTAGATAAGACTCGAATGACTGACGGATTATCCTACGGTCATGGTTCGACAGGCTCACCATGACAATTTCCAACTTATAATTTTTAATTCTTAACTAATCTAATCATTTCACCGTGACACTCTTCGCCAAATTTCTCGGTCTATCAGGATCGTATCCTAATTTTATTCCTAAATAATATGAAATCAACTGGAACGGAATAACATTTGCAATAGGATCTGTAATACCATCTTGAATTGTATTTATAAAATCATCAAACAATGTATTATTTTTGCCTACACCAATCACATATCCACCTCTTGCCTTGATCTGTGCCGCAGAACTAATCATATCAGCTTTGTCTTCATCATCGGAGACTATTACAAAAACAGGAGTACCCGACTCAATTAAAGCTATTACACCGTGCTTCAACTCGCCCGCTGCAAAACCTTCAAAATGCTTATATGTAATTTCCTTAATTTTCAAAGCTCCTTCAAGAGAAATGTTAAAATTTTGTCCCTTACCAAGCACGAAGAAATGTTCTTTATTTATTAGCTTATCAACAATATTTTTTATATTAGAAAAAGTATCTTCTGTAAAATAAGTCTCAAGTTCATCCGATAAATTTTCAATGCTATTTTTTGCATCACTATAACGACCTAGAAAAGAATAGGCGAGTAGTAAACCCCACGAAATTTGAGATGTAAAAGCCTTGGTTGAAGCAACGCATATTTCAGGGCCACTTCTGGAATAATAGACATAATCTGACATTCTACTTATTGAAGAGCCATACATATTTACTATACTAGCAATTTTTGCACCTTTATTTTTTGCATGTTCCAAAGCTTCAATAGTATCTGCAGTTTCACCACTTTGACTAACCGCTAATATTAAATCTTTCTCTGAAAATATTTCTTTATAACTACCACATTCATAAGATTTTAATTCAATAGCAATTTTGCCAGAAATTTTTCTTAAATAATAAGCAATTTGAGCAGCAGCAAAGGATGCTGTTCCTGCACCAATTGTGTAGATTTTGTCTGCATTTTTTATAGCATCTACAAGTGGTTTCAACTCTTCTTCTGAATATTGAACAGCCTCTCGAATTGTATGTTTTTGTTCAACAATTTCTTTGAGCATGAAGTGATCATAACCTTCCTTATCTATCTTGTCGTTAATAATATCTATTTTTTCAAACGTGAAATCAATTTTCAAACCTGTTTCAGCAGAATATAGATTTAAAGTACCATCAACAATATGAACTATTTCATTATTCTTCATTACGTACATAAATTCTGCACACGGAGAAAAAGATAAAGTATCTGAAGATAAATAGAATTCACTACGTTCAGGATTTGTACCAATTACAAGCGGCGAACCATTTCTTGCCGCGATAATTTCATTTTTATTGCTTAATACAATAATTGTATTTCTACCTTTAAGCTCTGCAAAAGTATGCATGATGGAAGCAAAAAGAGAATTACTTGTTTTATTATTTTCTTCTATTAAACGAACTATAACCTCAGTATCTGTTTCACTAATAAACGAGTATCCTTTTTCTAATAATGAAGATTTTAATTCCTGATAATTTTCTACAATCCCATTCTGTGCTAGAGAAAAAGATTTATCTGACGAAAAATGAGGATGTGCGTTTAATTGTGTAACGCCCCCATGTGTCGCCCATCTTGTATGCCCGATTGCAATATTAGAATAGGGAAGGGAATCGAGAGGAGATTTTTCATCTATTTTGCCAACAACTTTTTCTAGAAAAACTTCACCATCTTTTTCGACAGACACTCCCCAAGAATCATAACCACGATATTCAAGTCTTTTTAATCCAGAGAGAACAACTTTTTTTGCATCATCTTTTCCTATATAGCCAAAAATTCCACACATAAAATATTAGTTAATTATAAATAATAAAAAAATTTAATAACTAATTTCTGGTATTTTAGCACAAAGAATTTTTTTATTTTTTTCCAGTTGTGCCGAAGCCAGATAGTCCTCTATTCGTTCCGCTTAATTCAGCCACCTCTTTAAATTCGACACGTGAGAAGGGAATAAATAAGATTTGCGCAATTCGTTCTCCCATTTCTATTACAACATCTTCGTTGCCTAAATTTCTGAGTACAACAATATATTCACCTCTAAAGTCTTCATCCATAATTCCTACAGAATTCGGCATGTCTAGATGTTTTTTTAAACATAGAGAAGAACGAGGAGCTATCATTACGAAATGACCTTCCGGATTTTCTATAGCGACACCAGTATGAATATATGACAATTCACCAGGTTTAATAATAGTTTCCTCAACAGTAAATAAATCAGCGCCAACCGCGCCTGATGTAGCAAATAACGGAGTCTTTGCCTCAGGATGTAGTTTTTTAATTTTTACGTTCATAGTTGTTGTTAGTAAGTTTAGTAAGTTTAGTCGGTCTTCTCCGTTGTCATGGTGAGCCTGTCGAACCATGGCTGTTGAACACTCCAACAGTCGCCCTTCGACAAAGCCTGCCCTGAGTTTATCGAAGGGCTCAGGGTGACATTCAATTCGACATGCTGGCAAAAGACTAATTCTAATGGAACTCCGATCAAATTTTTCCCAATTTTTTTGCCAATGCTTCAACTTCATTAAGTAAATTATCTATCTCATCAAGACCCGCATTCCAAAATTTTTCATCAGTAATATCTATTCCCATATCTGAAAAAATATTTTTGGGAGATTTAGAACTGCCGGCTATTAAAAATTCTTTAACTTTTTCAATAAACGCATGATCCTTTTTGACGTTATTTTGCATTGATTTCGAAATCAACAATCCAGTCGCATAACTATATACATAAAAGAAATATCTGAAATGACCAACATATATCCACCAATTTTCAGCACCTTCAGGAAAAGAAACACTATCACCCAAATAAGCTTTAATATTTTTTATAAATAATTCACCAATTTCTTGCTTTGACAAATATCCTTTTTCACGAAAAGATTTATGCAAATCCGTTTCAAAATTATAAAAAGCAATTTGCCTAAAAATAGTAGATACCTCATCATTTAATTTCTGTAAAAGAATGTTTAATTTTTCTTCTTCTGTAACTGTTTTAAGTATTTCTTTCAAAACAAAATCTTCCATAAATGTACTTGCAACTTCAGCTGTTGATGTCGGTGTGTTGTAATTTAGAGCTCTTTGCTTCTTTTTCATAAATTCACCATTAATGCCATGACCTGCTTCATGTGCAATAGTAAGAACATCTCTTAATTTATCAGCATGGTTAAGCATTAAATACGTTGGCATGGAAGGAGAAATATATTGACACCATGCTCCATTATCCTTACCTTTTCTGGGAAAAACATCTATATGACCTTCTTCTACAAATGATTTAAATATTTGAGCAAACTCATCATCTAAATTTTGAAAAACTTTATAAACTAGATCAACAGATTCCTGATATGAAAAATCGCCTTCAACTTCTTCAAAGGCCACATTTCTTTCAAAATATGTTATCTTTTCCTGTTTAAACAAACTAGCTTTGAGATTATAATATCTTTTTGCTATATCAAATCTATTTGTGATCGTGCTAACAGCTTTATCAACAACATCACTGTCCATATCATCAGAAACATGTCTAGATTTATCGGCTCTATCATAACCTCTCAAAGTATCATCAATTTTTTTGTTTGCTAGAATTGAATTTATTTCAGCCTCTGCAATATCAGATAAATTATTTAATATTTCATTAGCAGCGGCAGAAGCAACGTCGCGAACCTCCTTTTTTGAGCTTTCGCAAAGACTTATAATATCCGCAAATGTTTTAACTTCTCTAATATTTTCTTCAGTTAAAACTTCATGTTCAGATTTTGATAAAAAAGAAACAGTTAACTTTTCCCAATTTTCATATGAAACACTGCTTTTCATGAGCATAATTTTTTCCTCTGGTTCAGAAAGAAGATATTTCGATTCAATAAAAATTGTTTCAAGAAAATGTTTAAATTCATTTAAACCTTCAAACTCTAGCATTTTTTGTTGATCTTTTATTTTTGCTATTTTCAAAGGAAAAAATTGAATATCCGTTGTGATCTTTTTTGCAAATTCATCAATCTGATTGTATTTTGCTTTATATTCAGTGCTATTTTCGTCTTGCCTAGATTTCATCCACCAATAATAAAAATTCCTTTCGCCATATGAACAAGAATTCATCCATTCCTGGTATTCTTCCAAAGCTTCTTTTAATATAATAGGATCAATTAAATAATCATCACGATCCTTCCATTTACTAATAAATTTAGATGTACTTTCTTCAATTCTTGATAAATTTTTTTCCATTTCAGGATCATTATCACCAGAGAAGAGAGGAGCTAAATTCCAAGTCGTTTTCGATATATCCATAATACTCATATTTTTCGCTTAATATTTATTCTGAGGCTAATTCTATCATGGATAGGGTTTTGTAGGTTTTGTAGGTTAAAAAATTACACAATCGTAACTTCCGTTTTGAAAGTTAAAGAAGGGTAATTTTGATAATCTGTCTGTACAAAGTAAAAATCATCGGATAAGAATTTTTCAAAAGCATCACCTGAAATTACACAATTAATTGGTGCAATAATTTCTCCATTTTCAACAAAAACTGCATGAGGAGCAGGTAAAGAATATTTTCCGAGTACCTTATTCTGCGTATGTATTCCTAAAAAAGAAAAAATTAAAATAAATCGATTATGACTTTGTAAAAATTTTTCATATGATTCCATTCTATTACTTGTTATTTCTGTATAACGCAAAGATGAAAAATGACAAGATGTGAAGCCAAGTTTTTTACCAGACTTCAAATCACAAATAGGTGATTGTAATGAACCATTTTCTATTAGGTTAAAATCTCTTGGCAAAACTCCTTCGCTATCAAAGCTGAAACTTTCTATTAAGTAGTCTTCAACCTGATTTATACGTATATTCAAATCTTCATTAAAAATATTTTTATGAGTTACAAAATCATCTTTTGAAAATCTTGTCGTGCCCGCATCAACAAAATTGCCATTTATATTTTCTAATATAAATTTATTTAAAAAAGGATACGTTGCATCAGGTTCTAGCAGAACAGTATATTCTCCAGATGGAATTGATTTTTTATCTGAGGAAAGAATATTTGCATAATTAGTATAGACTTCAATTTTTTTATCTAATTCTTTTACATCAAACAACTTTCTACTTTCCTGATAGAAAAAAACTCCCATATTATATTCCGCGGATAAGCCCAATGTTGTGCTATCAGATGAATTACGAAAGCCTTCAGATGTTGTAATTGCAGACTGATAATATCCAATACTACCATTTCCTTCTATATTTATAGATTTATATGGTGAGTGTTTATCTTTAAATTCAGAGACCAAATCTAGTAATTTTTCTGGATTATTCAAAACAAGATTTTTTAATTCATCATCACATAATTGAGGCTTTTTATATTCAACTAATCCTGGGATGGTAACTGGATTTTCATCTGTAAAGGCCGACAATTGGCTTGATTTCATAAACAATTCAAAGTCATTCCACGCCGAAATATTCAAGTTTCCAGATGAATATTTATTATCATCATATTCAAAATAAAAACTGCCTTTCAAACTATCATTTGTTTGAACCGGTCTATATATATTTCCTAGCTCTTGATTGAGAAAACCTGCTTGAGAATCACGAGCAACAGAAAGAAATAAAATATATCCTTTTATATTTTGAACTTTTTTAATCTTTAATTCCAGCTGTTCAAGTAATTTTTGAGCTCTATTATTATCTTGCATGTTAAGCTATGTTTATATATTCCGATGGTTCAAATAAAATCAAACTATGACCACCTTGACCGACAAGCGCGGTTTGACCAGACTTTCCACACATTCCAAGATGATTTCTATTAATATCTCCATAACCGCTATTAATCGATTTCAATGCTTCTAATACCTGACCAGAAAAGGAACAAGGTTTAAGCGGTGTAATACTATCTTTTGTTAATTCATACGAAAAACCAGATCCAAACATAAAATCGCCAGTTTTCATATTTACTGAGCCACCTGTCATTTTTATGAAATAAAGAACTGTACCAAACTTATCAAAGACATTGTCTTTATCTAATAATTTTTGGATGTCTTTTAAATTCGTTAAATCAATATTTTCGGGAACTGTTTTTAATTTATTATCATCTAACTCGAGTGTAGTAGTACTCATTCTTGGTATTGCAACACTGCTGTAAAATTGTGAACGTTCACAATTTTTATTTTCTACACCTATTATTCCAGATGTAAATATATCGCTTAGAGACTCTTTCAAAATTCCATTTTCGACAAGAATAGCTCTTTTTCGAACATTTCCAAACGAGCCATATGGATAAAAGCCATGCGACACTTCTGGCTCATCATCATATATATTTACACCATCAGCAGCAACTTTTTGACCTGAAATAAATTTTCCATCATCTCCTCGCAAAATACTGTTATTTTCAGCAATAGCATCTGATTCACATGCATGACCAAATGCTTCATGTGTTAAAACTCCAGCTAAATCTGAATCTAATATCAATGCATAGTGTCCAGGCTTTACGGCTTGTGCCTTCAATTGGTCTTCAAGATATTTTATATTCCAATCAATAGTTTTATTAATTTCTTCACCAAATAATAAGTCAATGTCTGGAAAAGTTTTCCTAATCATAGTAGAACTATTAATGTCACCAGACTTTAAAGATAAATCAATTCGCAAACGATATTTCGGCGTAGAGAAGTCCACATCAGTGCCATCAGATCTTGCTATTCTCCATAATTCATCATAAGCATAAAAAATGAAATAGCAGTTAACATTCTGATTTACAGACTTAATATATTTTTCTAAATTATTTATTTTTTCTTCAATATGAGAGGAATCAATATTTTTGATATCTATCCTTTTATAATTTTTTTCTACATTAATATTTTCTTGAAAGGGCAAACTAAATATTTGAGGTGAAGAAGCAAAACCTAAATCTTTATTTTTTTTAGCAATCTTTGATGTACTTTCCAAAAGATCAATTATAGCCTTTTCATCAGTTAAATCATTAGTAGAAGAGAAGGCGACATGACCAGTATCTGTGAAACAATACATACCTAAACCAATATCTGTAGACACCGACACATCATCTATACATCCATTTTTATATGACTCTACAAAAGATGAATATGATTGAATTCGAATAACAGCATAGATTCCAAGTTTTTCTGCTTTTTTTAGTAGGTCTTTTATTAAAGAATTGTATTCTGTAAGTAATTTTGACATAGATTTCAAGTTTTTTTGAATTATAACATAGGAATAGCAGTGATAAGTTTGATAAGTTTAATAAGTTTGATAAACCTATGACGAAAGAAAGCTCAGGGTGATAACTATTAACGTCCGTTACTTCACAACAGTGTAATGAAGTTCAATCGTATCATTTATTTTTTTAACACTCATTAACTCTGTGTTTACATTATATTTTCCTATTGAAAAAAGTGGAATACCGTTTGGAATTATTTTTGGTTCAATATTTATACATATTTCATCAATTAATTTTTTTGATACAAACGATGCGTTTGTTTTACCACCGCCTAGAAGAAGCGCTGATTCGAAGCCACGTTTTTCTAGCATAGAAAGAGCCTCTTCAGGACTGGACGCTATATGGCAAAAAGAAAATTGTGTCTTGTATTCTTTATCTGTAGTTAAAACTATAACTGTGCATCCAGGAACATTTTCAAAACAAAAATTTGCCCGCATAACTTCGAAAGTCATACGACCTACAATCATACATCCTGTCTTTTCTATCATACTAAGATAAGTGTGATGTGCGTTGTTTGAAATAATACTATTTCTATCGTCAGGAATAGCTATAAAACCATTAATTGTTGACGCAATATTCAGTATTATTTTCATCTTTTTTTAAATAAATAATATATTTGTTGTAATGATAATTTACGGTTATATTCCAAAGATCCCAGCTCAAATATTTTGTAAGCAAGATAAAAGAAAAAAACCACATATAATATCATAACTACACCACTAAAGATAAGCTCTATTAATGATAACTCGCCCAATGCATTTCGAAATAATAAAACCATTGCAGATGTGAGCGGAAAATAACTTGTAATTATTGAAAGTAAACCATTGGGATCTGCAATTATTAACCCCACTAGATAAATAGGGAGGATAGAAAGCAGTATGAAAACTGAAGAAAAGCTTGATGCTTCTTTATATGTTGGCATAGCAGCGCCGACCCCAACCATAGTACAAGCCAATATTAAAAAGCCGGTAAATGTATAGAATATACTAGCAATAATTTGATCAGGAGTGATCGTAATTTTTGACAAATCAATTGGCAAATTAGGTTTTATTATTAGAAATGCGATTAATATCATTCCAATTAGAAAAAGCATTTGAGTAATTACCACAGCAACCTGCCCAATTATTTTTCCCCATATTAAATTTTTTGGTTTTATGATTGTTAATACCGTTTCAATAACTCTATTTTCTTTTTCTTCCGAAACACTAAGAAGCAAATAGCTAGATGCGAAACTTATAAGTATAAAGTAGAGAACAACACCTATGCCAGGAATAATAAGTTTTTCTATTCCAGTATTAGAAATCAGACCGTTTTTATAAACCTCTAAACTAATATTATAGTTTGAATTAAATATTTGAATTTTATTTTCATCTTTTATATCTTTTAATATTCCTTGTTTAAGTAAATTTGTCGCAATTTCGTTATACCTGAAATTTGAAAAAATACCTTTATCTTGTGTATATATACCTATTTTTTTTGAGGTTATTAAATCAGATGGATAATAAAATAATGCCTCGGCATCTTGTTTTTTTACTAAACTTATACCATCATTCAAATTTGTTATTTCTTGAAAAGGTGCTTGAATAAATTCTTTGTTAATAACATTTGCTTCATCCATTATTAATATTTTATTAGCTCCTTCACCTTGTTTTTTCAAAATATCCATCGAAGCTTGTTGAGAAAAGCTGCTAATAGCCATCAAGATAGTGATTAAAATAGGGAAGGCAAGAGTAGCAATCCAAAAAGTATATTTCCGAACTACTTTTAAATATTCTCTTTTAGCAACTAATAAGGTTTTATTCATTTTGACCATATACCTTTATAAATATATCGTTTAATGAAGGTGCTGAAACTTCATACTTTATTAATTCTAAGTTTTGATAAATTAAATATTTCAGAATTTCATTCGAGTGTATACCCTTATTTGGTGTTAGTGTAGCAGTATGATTATTAATTTTGGATGAAAACAAATTATTGTTTTCTGGTAAACGTCCTTCGAAAACGACATTAATGGAATTATTACCAAAACTTTTTTTTATTTCCTCGATATTTCCATACAAAACACTTTTGCCATTCTTAATCATTAATAATCTGTCTGCGATTTTTTCCGCTTCCTCCATTTGATGAGTACTAAATATTATAGTCGAGCCAGATTTATTTAACTCCATCAATATTTCAAGAAGCAAAGATCTGTTGACTGGATCCAAACCTTTGGTGGGTTCATCTAATATCAAAAGTTTCGGACTATTAATTATAGTTATCCCTAACTGAATTTTTTGTTGTTGACCAGAAGATAATTTATTTATATTTAGATTCGCTTTATCTGCTAAACCAACACGTTCTAGATAATTTAATGAAAATTTTTTAGCAGCATCATATTCCATTCCTTTAATTCTGCCGAAATAAATTAAAGTTTCAAGAACTCGAGATGTCACATATAAGCCTCTTTCTTCTGGTAAATAACCTAAAAGATAAGAATCATCCTGCGTATATTTTTTACCATTGATGAATAATTGTCCTTCATCAGCTTCATAAATTCCTAGCAAACAACGTAGAGTAGTGGTTTTTCCTGAGCCATTTGCACCAAGAAAAGCAAATATCTCACCACTCATGACAGAAAAAGAAAGATCGTCAATAACCTTTGTTTTTCCGAAATACTTTTTGAAATTTTTTACATTAATTATTTCCTTGTCCTCAGTCATAATTATTCTTTGATGTTGTTTATTTTATCACTAAATTTTGAAATAAGTTAAAGGTCTTATTGCAATTCTTCCAAAGCCAATGTTAACTCTTCATTACTTG
>JBAXGO010000025.1:0-17906 GCA_037139335.1 bacterium | reverse complement strand
ATTTATTTGGAGTGATAAAAGCAATCGAAAAATGGGTAAATGAACACACCCCTGGCCCCTCTTGATAGAGGGGAATAATACAGACTGCATGGGAAGAAATAAACACACCCCTGGACCCTCTTGATAGAGGGGAATAATACAGACTGCATGGGAAAAAATGAACACACCCCTAGCCCCTCTTCATAGAGGGGAATAATACAGACTACATGGGGAGAAATGAACACACCCCTAGCCCCTCTTCATAGAGGGGAATTAATACAGTATGCATGGGAAGAAAATGAAAAACCTACCGCTACCCCACACTTCCTTCCATTTCTAAATTTACAAGTCTGTAAAGTTCGACAGAATATTCAACAGGTAATGCACTGGTGAAAGGCTCAATAAATCCATTAACTATCATAGATGCCGCTTTTTCTGCATTAATACCTCGAGATCTCAAAAACGTCATTTGTTCATCAGATATTCTAGAAACTGAAGCTTCATGAGTAAATTCAATATCCGTATTTTGAATATCAGAAACAGGAATTGTGTCAGATGATGATATTTCATCAAGAATTAAGGCATCGCATTTCACGCTTGATTTAATATTTTTTAAACCAGGTCTCACATCAATCTTACCTCTATAAATAGTTTTCCCACCTGATTTACTAATAGATTTAGATATTATTTCTGAAGAAGTATTGCTCGCCAAATGAATCATTCGAGAACCAGCATCTTGGACTTGATCCTTACCAGACATGGCAATTGAAACTGTAGTCCCCTTCGCTCCTTCGCCTGCGAGGTAGACAGACGGATACTTCATAGTCAATTTGCTACCTAAATTACCATCAATCCAAGTCATTTGAGCATTTTTATAAGCAATGGCTCTTTTAGTCACTAAATTAAATACATTCTTCGACCAATTTTGAACAGTTGTATACTGAACTTTGGCATCTTCATGAACAAATATTTCAACAACAGCACTATGTAATGAATTTGTTGAATAAATTGGTGCAGTACATCCTTCAATATAGTGAATAGAAGATCCTTTTTCCGCAATGATTAAAGTTCTTTCAAATTGTCCTGCATTTTTAGCATTTATACGAAAATATGCTTGTAGAGGGATTTTTACCTTTACTCCCTCTGGAATGTAAACGAAACTACCACCACTCCATACAGCACTATTCAATGCAGCAAATTTATTATCTACTGGTGGAATTAATTTTCCGAAATACTTTTTTACAATTTCAGGATGCTCTCGCAAGCCAGTGTCCATGTCAGTAAATATCACGCCCTGATTCGTTAATTCAGATATCAAGCTATGATAAACAACTTCTGATTCATACTGTGCAGAAACTCCAGCCAGAAATTTTCGCTCTGCTTCTGGGATTCCCAGTTTGTCAAACGTGCTTTTTATTTCATCGGGAACATCTTCCCAAGTCTTGCCTTGATCATCCATAGCTCTGATAAAATAAAAAATATCATCAAAATCCACCTCGTGAACTTCTTTGGGAGCCCATGATGGAATATTTTGTGATAGAAATTGTTTATACGATAATAATCGAAATTCTTTCATCCATAAAGGCTCATTTTTCATATCACTAATCATAGCAACAATACTTTCATCCAAACCTTTTCGAGATTTAAATTTATATTCTTCTGGATTACTAAACCCATATTTATAATCATCATCTAAATATGAATTCGGATCCAAAACTTTTTTCGCTTGTGATTTTACTTTATTTTGAGACATTGATTATTTGATTATTCAAATCATTCATTGGAAATAAATTTTTCCAAGACTTCTAAACTTCCTCTAGAAGTTATACTTCCTTTATCCAAAATAAATATGTATGGATTGACGAAACTTTTAATAAATTCAACATTATGAGAAATATACAACACAATTGCCCCTTCACTTGTAGCTTCATTTACAACTTCATTGAGCATCTTCATTGAATGGACGTCTAATCCAGAATCTATTTCATCTAAAATAATAACCGATGGCTTTAGTAATAATATTTGCAGTATTTCAGACCTTTTTTTCTCACCACCACTAAATCCAATATTTAAAGATCTTTCAAGAAAATTTTGAGGCAAACCTACTCGTTCCAAAAGTTTCAAAATATGTTTTCTAAATTTGAAAGTAGATCTAGACAATACATCTTCATTACCGAATTTTTCTACATAAATCGTATGTAAATAACTAATCATACTTATGCCTTCTATTTCTGGAGGATTTTGAAATGAAACAAATAATCCTAACTTAGATCTATCTTCTGGATTTAAATCTATGATATTAATTTCTTCATCATTTGAGATTATTATTCGTCCATTAGTCCTAGTATACCAAGGATTTCCCATTACTGTTTGAGCAAAAGAACTTTTGCCTGCACCATTTCGACCTAGCAGGAAAGCAATTTGACCTGAATTTAATTCTAAATCAACGTTATGAAGGATTTCTTTATTTTCTACAGAAATCGATAACTGTTCAATTTTTATATACGCCATAAATGTTAAAATTTTCAGAACCAAATTATAACATGAAGAAGGAAAAAGGATTAGCCAGCACTATCAGCTGCACTTCGAGTAACAGAACCAATCGCCCTACCGACACCAAATGACGGCACTGCAGATATAAAGCTGCTGAATGCTCCTGCACCAGACTTGAAGCCTTGAGATACACCAGCTAGCAGAGAATCTTGAGGTACTTTGAGCAGTTGTTGCAATATTTTCGGCACACTAGGTGTCATAACAATAAACGACAATGCTATAACAAATCTTATCAAATCATCTGGTTCTACACCTTGAATATAACCAAGAGGTGCTGGCCAATAATTAAATTTTGGAGGAAGTACCAAAGGATAACAGCCAATCTGTTCTTTTGTAACACCGTCAGCGGTGCCATCATTACCAAACCTTGTAACAACAAATACTTTTGATGGAATGGTATTTCCTTGAATCTTGGACTCTCGTCCTGGATTTAAAGTCGAAACATAATTACAACCTGCACTATCAGCAGCCGTTAAATTGGCATTAAGATTGAGAAACATGGCTGCCATAAGCAGACATGCAAATATCGCTGGAAAAGTTAATGCATTAGCTATCAAAGAAAGCACCCACCCCATTATTGTTTTTCCGGCATTACCAGGAAGTGCAGCTGGTAATAAAATAAATGGCGAGAACATGATTTTGAAAACAATAGCAACATATGCCCCTATAAGTGCGAAAACAACACGTAGTGAAATTATAAAGATTGTAAATGCTACAATCGCATTTATTAGAGAACTATTGTTAAAGAATTGAGTAATAATTCCAGATAATAAATCTACAAATACTGATGCAAACATCCCTACTGCTGTACCTACAGGTAGGAAACCTAGTTTAATATCTCCCAAACCATTGAAGACACCTTTGACTGACTCAAGTGGGTATGAAATACCAGTAAGTGCAGATTGGAAAAGATTTTGTGCTGATTGAGAAACACCAATTCCAGATAACTCGCTCATTAATGTTAGAACATTAACATTACTATTAACATTATATAATTTAGCCAAGACTTCTTGTGAATTTATAAATCCTTGAAATGTAGTCGCAACGACACCATTCATAACATTACTAAAGATATCGACTATTACTCCAGCAATTGCATAACTGAATGTAATAACAATCATTGCCACAGCTGCATTTGCCACACCAGATAATAAAGATACTGTTTCTTGACCACCAATTTTTCTTTGAATAAGTATGAAGAAACCAATTGCGACAAATACAACAACAAATAATAATAATGATATATCTCGGAATACTCCCCATAATTTCGTTATCGGAGCGAATTGATTGAACCCTTGAACTTGTGCACTGACGACGCCAGCTTTCTGTGCTTGATAAATTACAGAATCATAAGTTGTAGCAGGTCTCAAATCATATAATGAACCAGCACCATACATGACAGCACCTATGGCACCACCATATCTGAAATAATTATTTATATAATAATCATCTGTAACAGAGCCACTAGTAGTAGTTGTTGTTACTCCAGCTGAATTACTAACAGAACCAACTTTACCTACATTTTCTCGAAAAGAATTATCATATGTTGGACAATAGCTGTTCCTAGTTTGTGGATTGTACCCCTGAACCGTGACAGTAGCATAGTCAAATCCAAACGGTAAAGCTCCAATATCACATCCGCCATTTGTTGCACTAGCAGCATTGATACTACTAGCAATCGACATGATGAAGAAAAAAGCGAATGCAACAAGGACTGAAATTTTCCAATACGATCTGGTGAAAATAAATATAGAAAAGAATTTTCTTAATTTATAAAAAAAGGTTGTAAAAGCAAAAGACAATGTGTACATCATTACATAATTTTCTATATAACAATATAGTTTATTGAGAGTAAAATCAAGTGGAATTTATATAATTATGAAAGTATTTGATAGAAGAAATATTGAAAAAATGTTGTTCATAATTCAAATTACTTATTTCATTAAAATTCTTATTATAAAGATTTTATCTTATAGCTGGAACAATAATTACACCATCAGAAAATATTCCATTTTCTGGATAGAACTTTCCTCCAAATCTATAGACTGGAACGAAAGAATCTTTATTGCTATGCGACCACATATATGAGAGAACTACCGAGTTAACATCAATCCTTCCAGAAAAATTTCTGTACTGCGCTAATTCTTCAATATAACTACCTTCTGGAATTGATTTATATTCTTCGTTTGCAATGTTTGGGAAAACCCCATATGGAATATTAAAAAAATTATCTTTAATATTTTTAATTCCAATTACATCATATTGTTTATCTAGTACTGGATTAATATAATCCCAAGACATTTTTACCAATACACCTGTAGATGAAATGTATAATTTCAAAACGCTGTAATTATTAAAATCCATTACAACATCAGAACCATTAATACTGTATTTATAGCTAATTATCATACTCTTATCATCATTTATTCTTATATCAGACTGAGAATATGGACTCATATTTATACCCGATAATTCCTGAATTTTAGATAGTGCATTATCTTTGTTAAAATCATTGAGTTTAGGATTATTCGTATTAGTGATCGATAAATAACTGATTAGTCTTGAATATTCTAGACTATTGCCAGCCGAATCATTGGTACGTGCTGTTAGAGTTTCTTTACTTTCAGTAACTTCTCCCATGCCTAAATTCTTTGCAAAAACATTGAACTGTTCTTGTGAAAGATATTCCATATAATAAGTAGCAACATTATTAACAATATTTGAATCAGAAATATTGAATGTTATACCATTAATTTTGGTTTGAATATTATTGTTAATTTTTACACTAGATAATTGGAGATCAGAAGAAACTATTGTTTTTTCTTTATATGTAATAATTATAATTACAAAAATTAAAAAAATAGAAAATATTACTGATGCTAAAATGAGAATCTTATTTTTTTTTGTTAAGTGTATTCTTTTTCTCATTATTAATTTCCAAAATAATTTCCGTCTTCACAATAATCAAATATAGCACCACCTAGATATGATTGCTTCGATAAATTACAATTCCATTTTTGATTATCAATAGTTTCAATTTCACTATTTAAATAATTTTTAGTTGTATTGGAATAAACCTGAATATGAAGATGCAAACCTGTCCAGCACCGACCGACTTTCATACCTTGAGGTAAAGTAAATAAATTACCTATAAAATCCCCTTTTTTCACATCTTTATTTACAACTGTTGAATAATCCATATGAAAATATTCATAATTATTACCATCAGTTCCTACTAATGTAACTATATAACCAGCTTTATCACTATTGTATTTACAAGATTCACCAGATATACGCAGAGATCCATCAGAAATTGCATATACTTCCAATTTCTTTGGCCCCGAAGCAGTTAAATCAATGGACTTAGTCCAATTTCCGTTTGAGTCAACTAAACCTAGATGAGACCATTGTCCTTTAGGTCCCTGAAAACATTGCAATGGTCCTGTTAAAGGACATCCTTGTTCTCCATTATTTCCTGGAATAGGTGTATTAACAATAAATTGAGGAACTCCATCACCACCAACTCCTGGTGTATATGCAAATTTGGTTACTGCATACATAGGCGAATTCATAATCCCCATAATCGCACCTACTGTAGCAAAAGTTGTTGTAATGGCTATTAAACCAGAAGTAGCTTTTTTATTTAAATTTCCAACACTAATATTTGAAGCAAGTTCATTAAATCTAGCTGTCATTGCTCCAACCATTATCATAGATCTATTTACCAATGCCAATCCATCTTTTCGCCCCCATATGCCCAATCCTTGCCCCGCTCGAAAAGCTGTCCTTTGGAAAGTTCTTCCAGCATAACTATAGAGACCGCTGTTATCAATTTTATATTTAGGAAAAAACAATCCTGATAATAAACTCCTTTTTTTGCTTCCTCCATTTATATCTTTCAATATATTTTTTGCTAGAATGGATCTTCTATAACCAAATATAAATGATTTAGTTGAAATTGTTGTTAAAATAAATAAAGCTTCATTTTTGCTATTTCTATAATACCCACTCTGAGACATTGTTTTAATATTTTCTATACTTTCTCGAGTACGTCTCAGAACATCAATAAATTTATTACTTGCCCCAGCCCTGCCTGCTATAGCCAATAAAAAATCTTTTGTTAAATCAATGGAATATTTAAAAGTATTATTAACTTTGATACCAATATTATTGAGCTTTTTGATGATATCGGGTCTAAGATCTGTTTTCCTAATAATATCTGATAATCCTTTTTGTATAATATTATTATCAGACATCATGAGTCTGAATAGATCAAAATATGGGTTAGACACATTAAATCCAAAGACTTTTAAGTCAGATTTTGAAGAGCCAAAGATTCCTTTCAAATATCCTCTCGCATAAAGTTTTTCTGGTGAATATTCTTTGATAACATATGTTATGCCAAACGAAGTTAAGCCTAATACTACTGCGGCTGGCAATCCACCAAAAGCTAAACCTCCAACAGTAGCATAAATTTCGAGACCAGTAATATTAAAAGATTTTTCTATTTTTTCCTTCCATGCTGAAGGCAACATTGTTTTTGAAATAAATGTTGAAGTAAGATTTCCGAGGACGGTTCTTTCATTATCATAATTATCCATCCAGAATAATAATTTTCGACCAAATGGTGATTTCTGATATACATAAGGTCGTACTAAGTTGAGTATAGATTTAGAATTACCTTCAAAACCTAGCTTTTCGGATAATAATACTTCTTCAATAATTTTTTGTATTGATTGGTGTGGATTATCGGCTAACTTCCGAGCTATCTGTTTCTTTATATATTTTTCTAAGTCTCTATCTGTAATAACATTAAGATGTGGTATAAAAACTTCTTCGAATTCTTCGTTCTTTACACCATGATCCACGAGCTTAACATTGAGAAAAGAGCCAGTAATTGGATCTTTAATAGCTACAACGGGAAATATTTTATCTGACAATAACTTAAGATTATTTTCATAAATAGTAATAATTTTAAGCATATTATTCTGTGAGAAATCTTTTTCATTTGCTATGAAATTTTTAAACTCATCATTTAATATTCCTTTTTTTACTTCATTTTTAATTTTAAAAAGCCTTCTTTCTGGAAGTTGTAAACAATTATTCTTTAAATCACGAAAGACTTTATTGTTTACCAAATGGTATTTTTCAAATACTTTCTTTTCTTTATCAGTTTCGATGTAATTAGTTGAAATTATATGATACAGAACACATAGTATTAGCTCTCTAGAATAAATTTTACTGCTTACGAAAATTTCTCTTAAAATCCCAAAATCTTTGGAATTAATTTGAGCCAATGTCATAATGTAGGCGACTCTCAATCTTATAGTTTGCTGCAGAAGATCTTGAATTGATTTATCTGGAAAAAACTTTTTGTAATCTTCCAAAAGTAAATTACAAGAAAAAGAGTAATCTGTATCTAAATAATATTTATCTATTTCATTATCAGAATGTATCTTTATTGAAGTTTTGCTTAATAGATTGTCAATAGTTTCGGATACATTACCATTATTTTTTTCTATTACATCAAGTTTGGGAGATAATAATGTTTTATAATACTTCGCTACTTTTTTATTTTTTTTATTTAAAGTCAACCAGAATACTGCAATATTATAATCAGTAGCTTGCTTTTTTAATATTTCTGGAACCAATTCATTTAATATATTCAATGCTTGATTAATTCTGGAATCATTTTTGGATAAATCACCAGTGTCACAAAGAATAATTTCAATATATTCTTTAATAGTTCCTTGAATTGGCTTAGAATTTAAGTTGTTAATATTTACCGAGTTCATTTATATTTTTATTAGATTCTCATATAAATATTGAGTAAGCGGAACTGACTTCGTGTTGATTTTTTCTAGTAGTTTATTTATTACTGCACTTTTTGCCTCTTTATACTCGATTTCCTCCCAATATTTTTTACCAAATGTCATTTTGATAAACAATATTAATCTATCACAAATTTTCTCATCCAATTTGGATCTCATATATGAAGCAACTGTAATATACACATCAGGCTCATCTTCGGCAAAATATCTCAATCCAGAATCAGGACCGAGAAAGTTGAGGAATTCTTTAAGAGAATCTACGCTTAAGCCATATTTGTGAACAAAACTCCTAAATTCTGAATCATCATCGCCTATTTGAAAAATCTCGATTATCGAATGTTTAAGAATACTAATTTGTTCGGATTTTTGAGGTTCGGGAGATAATAGAGCTTCTCTCAGCGATTTAGCATATTCAGCTCTGCCTATAATTAAGGCATACGAAGCAAAGTTCAGTAGGGTTCTTTCTAACGTTGGAGTAATGATGCTTTGCATTTGACTCCATTAATATGTAAATAGAAACTGAAATACCAGATTTGGACCATTCAATATTGAGAATTTTTCCGGATCTCCAGACAGACCTAGTCTAACAGCAATAAACACAATTAATGAATAAGCCACTAAAACAATAATAACTCCCATGACACCAGCCTGAATACTCCCCTTCCCTTTCTTCAGTTTATCCTTATTACCTGCAGAAGTCATTATATTTATAGAACCTTTGATAAAAGATACAAGAACCATCAAGCCGAAAAGAGTTATCAATATGGTAATAATTCTCATTACAGCCAAAGTGATATCATTTATATCTGGTGGACAACCTGCTTGCAATAAATCGCTTGTATTTGGATCATTTCCTATCTGTTTATTTTGAGCATCATAGACCTGAGCATTATATAAATCTCGATAATTATCCATATATTGCTGATTATTTTGAAACTTGCTTTGACAATCAGTAATATAACTACTAGATATATTATCTTTTTCTGTTGCTGCAGAAACCTCTCTGAAAGGTATAAATAATAGACAGCAAAAGACTAGAATAATTACTACTTTAGCCAAGAATTTGTTATAATACTTTAAATAAAAAGACATATTATGAAACTAATTTTTACTAACTATTATACTACTTTTAAGCTTTGTATTCTATCTTTTTTCATAGCAACCCTTTTTGTAGTTGTATTACCTAGTAACACAAATGCTCAAGAACTAAGCTATAATATTTATTCCATCCCTATGGATTCGGCGACCTTGAAAAAAGATGGTTCCGATTATGTTTTTAAAAATATTATATATCGGCATAGAATAGACACAAATACATATAATTTATTTTATAACAGTAGTATTCAAAAACCGATATTAAATTTACCAGTCCCCAAAGTTATTAGATCTCAAATGGAGATTGGCTTATGCACAAACCCAAATAAAATAGGTTGCAATGCACCTTATGATGATTATTACCCTGACGCCGTTTATACACATACTCCAACAAAAGATAAAAGCTTTTACAATAATTTAGGGAAATATATTAAAAACTGTAACAATGACGAAGCAAGTGTCTTTTTTTATGTTAGTATTTCTGATCTGATATCTTATAATAGAACTTTATCTTCAACAAATAGTTTAATAAAATCATCAAAAGTTACAACTAATGGACAAGAACAAACTTTATATTATTTCGATAACCAAACTTTAAAAAATAACGATTATATTCCTTTTGAATACTGTTATAGTAGCAAAATAAAAGGTGATTTGAGTGATTTAAATAATATTACAATAGGAGGAGTAGGTTCTATTATAGAGGACGAAAAGAAAAATACGTTTGGAAGAAAATTACTAGGAAATTCAAACTTACAAAGCAAATTTCAAATATTCCCTCCAAGTCTGCAATATTCAAGTTTAATTAAAGCTTATCCAGATTATATTGCAGGTAAAATAAATTTAACTGATTCAAGCTTCACTACAGAGAATAGAGCAATAATTAATAATATTGGCTATAGAATTGGTGAGTTTTTAGTAATTACGGCACCTACTTCATATGGTTGTGAATTACAAAATAACCCTTTTATGCTAACTGATATATACGGAAATAGAATTCAAGGTGTTAATACAGCACTGGGCTGTTTACCGGGAAGTTTTGAAGGAATATTTGCTGTTGTGCTAAGAATATCTATCGGAGTATCTTCTGCAATATTGATGATACTTATACTAATCAATTCAATTTCTTTGACACAAAGTAATAACAATCCCGAAGCAATAAAGAAAATTGTAAATAATATTACAAAAGCAATTATTGCTATATTGCTAATTATATTTTCTGTATTTATACTCAATTTTTTCAGTATAAAAGTACTACCTTTAGGCGAATACGGAAGTGTTGGTTTAGAAAGAATTGTGGGAAATTAATAAAGTAGTTAGATGATGACTTAGTTGTCATGCCGAATCCTCTGTAGCTTTAGCGTAAGAGGAGAGGGATCTCCTCCTATGTCATGTCGCTAAGCGGCATCTCGTCCTCTCTTTCTATGTCATCCCGAATGAAATGAGGGATCTCGTTGGAAAATAAAAAACAGGACGGAATGAACACACCCCGCCTTCGGCTCCCCTCTTCACAGAGGGAAATTTTATAACCTCTCTGTCCTAACGGACATCTGTCGAAGGGTTTATTACGTATTAAATAGTTTCAAATAAATATCTGCAAATAATTTGAGCAATCACTTTGAAAAGAAGAGAATATTTTTCCTACAGTCGCCCTTCGACAAGCTCAGGGTGACATTCCCTTCGACAAAGCCTGTACTGAGCCTGTCGAAGTACTTAGGGATTTGTAATTATGAGTACTTCGATAAATTCAGTACAAGCTCTTTAGATTTTCCCTTACTTTATAGCACCTGTAATTGCACCTGTAATCTGAGAAATTGGTTTACCAATAATAGGCACTTGCTGTACAAAAGTATTAAATATTCCCGCACCAGCCATTGCGTCTTGAATACTTCCTAATGGTTGAGATTTAATTTGTAATGCACCTTGTATGGCTTTTGTTATAGAAGGAATCATAATTATTATCGCAATTCCTACAATAAATCTTGTAAAGTCATCAGCTTCAAATTTTGAACCTAAATTTCCCAATGGTGCTGGGATCCAATTAAATTTTGGAGGTAACATTATTGGAAAACAATTTCTTATCGGATCGTATGCATCTTGCGTTAATGCAGTATTTCCATTTTGTTTTTGTGTAAATCTTGTTGTATTGAATACATCAGGTTTTGATATTGAAGTAACAGTGTTGGCCACACCATTTTCATCATAAGTTGTAATTGGATAACTTCCTGTTATAGGAACCTGAGTCTGAACGGAAGAATCATATACACAATTACCATTATCTCCATTCTGACTAACATTTAAAAAGATAGCTGATAACAGTAATAAAGCAAAGACAACTGGAAAGACTAGTGCTGCAGCCACTATTTTCTTTAGCCAATCAACAAAAACTTTCCCCGACGCAATTCCAGGAAATGCACCTGGTATTAAAATTAGCGGAGCAAATCCTATCTGCAAAATAATTCCCACGAATGAACCTAATAACATAAAGACGACTCTAAATATTATTATAAATATTGTAAATGAAATTATCGCTGTTATTAACGGCTGATTCAACGTAATACTTACAATTCCTCTTGCAATATTAAATATTAAAGCGATAACAGAACCAGCGGCAAAAGAAAAAACTGCATTACCAGCAGTATCAGTAATACCTTTGAAAAAGCCAGATGTGTTTTGTATAGGTGTCTGCAAATTTTCCAATCCTTGTTGAAGCAAATTAATTACTGATGTTGAAGATCCTGATTTCTGGAAATCTGACATCATCGTAAGAATATTCGTGTTAGATCCTTGTGAATATAAATTATTTAATATGGATGTTGAATTGATAAAAGGCTGAAAAAAGCTAGCAACAGCAGCATTTCCTAAATTTATAATTAAATCGACTGTAATCCCTGCAATTAAGTAGCTGAAAGTTATTGTTAATAATGTACCAATAATATCCACTATAGAACCTGCAATAGCGACGTTGTCCTGTTTACCACCTGCTTTACCATTAAAGTATAGAGCTAAACCAGTAATTACAAGAGATAATGCAATTAATATGTATGAAACATTTCTCAAAGTTCCCCATAAAACTAGAATTGGACTCAATCCTTGTAATGCTGATGTTTGAGCACTAACGGTAGGAGAAAATTTTTCAGCTACATAAACAACAGAATCGACACCAGTCCTGCCTGCACCAGCTGAAACATATTCTGTAACCTGAGCAAGCATACCCAATGCACCACCATCAACATATGAACTAGGATTAATTCCTGCCTTAGTCAATGATGCACATAATTCTGCTTGAGACGCACACGGGTCTGCAGCCACACCAGCAGTTAAATCACAAAGATTACTTCGTTGACTATTAATCATAGTACCACCGCCAAATGCTTCATTAGCATTAATATAAAAACAATCTGCAGATCCATTTTCTCTCGATAGACTATCTAATGATGATGAGGCACTAACAAAAGATAATATAAATGGACTAAATAACATAAATATTAACGCAGATAAAATCACGTAAAATTTAAATTTTTTGCTTATTAATTTGTTATATAGTCTGATTAACATTATTTTTATAAATTTCTAATTACGTTTCTTACTGTAATGATTTTAACAAATCTTCTAAAGGACTAAATCTATTTGCAGCTTCCAATAGTGGAGGATTATCTAATATTTTACGTCCAAGTTCTACTTCGTCATCTTTCCTTTTTTTTAGTAACTTATTAATTGTATCTTGAGAAGAACTAGTAGCTTGTAATGCTTTACGAACCTGATCATCTGTCATTTGCACACCTGCATAAGTGTAAAGAACTTGAGAATTACTTCCAATTACTGGCATATAACCAGCCGCTTGTAATTGAGCTGGTGAGAAACCATTTGTGGGTAATTTAAATTGTTTCAAAACATAATCATTAGTAATATTCTTAGTTTTATTTGGATCATTAGTAGCATTATTACGTGTAATACTTGTCTGAATATCGTTAGTTATCGCCTTTACTTCAGCTTCTTTTTTATTATCAACGTTTTGCTTTTTAGCCTTTTCTATTTGTTCAAGAATAGCAGCTCCTTTTGTATCATTTTCGTTTTTTGCAGCTTTCTGAGATTCTTCTTTCTTCCTTTTGTCATATGCAGGTTTATCCGTAACTTCTTGGGAATGATCATATCCAAATTTTACGAGATTAACTGGATAACTAACAAAAGTCTCAAAGGATTTTCCTGCTGCTGATTCGTGGACCCATTTACCAATATTAAGAACATCCCAACGGTTTTTATTTTTACCATCTACTCCACCACTAATCATGTACATTGAATACAATAATAATGAAGGCCCAACTAATATGTTTCTCCAAGTTAAAATATCATTTCCCATAAAGAGTCTAATAGGAGATCCTAAATTTATTCCTAATAGCTTATAATTCCATTTTTTGGGATTCCACATAGTTTCTTCCAAATTTTTTTGTTTTCCTTGAGCTGTTCTGCTTTTTAATACTCTCCAATATCTATCACCTATTGTTACTAATGTTGCTGCTACTGTTGCTAAGACAGGAGTCAACAATTCAGCAGCGTTTCCAGGAGTTAATAAACCGATCCAGTAAAAGTCTTTTATAATTTCTTGATTCAATGCCAATGTGTTGAAAAATCCTATTTTATGACTATTCATAACTATAGCTTCTTGCTGTTTTTTCTTTGATTCGTTTATACTTCCTTGATCACCAACTGTATATTTTTCAAGAAATCCAAAAGGATATGGCCAAGCAGGATCTGGTGAACCAGGCTTTGCACTTGAGTATGCATCTAGTAATCGTCTACTTCTCTGGACGGCAACTTCAGCCAACATTTTTTTTGAAAGCTTTCTAACCATTATATTCAATATAATACTACCTTGAATATATTCTTTACCAATTTTTGGAGATCTATAGGGATCTATTCTGGTTGTAAGTTCACTATTTTTAGGTATTCTGTCTGATCCTGCAGGATCAAACAATATATTATTACTAATTATCGTTTTAGCATTTCCTTTATCATAATCGATAAAAGCTTCTCGGCATGGAGTTCCTGGTCTAGGATTATTTATCAGTTCACCAACCATAGCTTTTTTAATACCTGCTATAAGTTCTACTCGCTGATCTGGTTTTCCTGCGATTTTATTAATTACATAAAATTCAATATCATTATTTACTCTTATAACTTCAATTTCTCTGTTAGATTTATCAACTAATATTTGTACATTATTTCCGTTTATTGTTTTAGTAGCTCTTTTTAGTGCTGACTGATTAAACCCATTATTAATAATATATCCATTAAACTTAACTGTATTTAGTATTGCTGAATTGGGAATTCCAATTGTAGGATTGTAGCTTTCGGTTACCGTTCTAAATCCATTCTTATATGTAATTAGAACTTCAACCGGTAAATTAGTTTCTTTGTCTCTGAAATATATACCATTTGAAAGATCTGTCTTATCTGTATTCAATATATATTTACTATTTCTATCTATTGTTACTTTAGATCCTGGTTGTATTAATTCTGTAGCATCACATGTAGTTAAACCAGATAAAGGTTTATATTCTGGGTTCGGTATAAATTTCGTAGACCGATCGAGATAATTTCCATTTTCGTCTATCAAAGCCATATTATATGGATCTTTATCGTCAATTGTTAATTTCGGTTCAGTAGTTTGAGCACCTGTTATAGGATTAGTGACGGAAATTTTTTGCACTCTCCAAGCAATATTTACCCGTAAACCAGTTCTTCGACAATATCTATCTCTAGGCTGAGCAGGATCATTTTTATCAAGAACTCTTTGTAAATCAGTTCTCTCATCTCCTGGTGTTGCTCTGAGTCTAAGTTTCGTAACATCGTCAATATACCAAACATATGGACTTCTCTCATTAGTAGCTTTACCAGACAACACATCTATATAACATAAAGAGGAAGGATCAATAAATCTTACTTCAAAAAACATCTGTCTTTCTTTAGTTTCTCTACCTACCTTATATTGTTCAAAAACAGGCTTATGAAAACGATCTAAAACAGGATAAAATATCGTAGTAGATTCTCTTCTATCAAAGACAGGTCCACGAAGAGGATCTCTATTTACTAACAAATGACTAAACTTTTTACGTGATTCAATATCTTTAGGATAATAGATATTATAATTTTTATAATCCAAAGTATTCAATTTATTTGCTTCTGAGGATAAGGCATAGGGTAAACCTGAAATACCTGCCCTCATATCTGGAATACGAATAGATTCCCAATCTGTCATCCATCTTCTTTGAACTCCTACAGTTTGATCTGTTTTTGTTTCAACACCTTTGACAGCAAATGCTTGATAATCTGCTATATCTGGACATGGTACATACATTAATGTGTTAATAATTCCTCTAAAATCCCAAGAATGAAATTCATATTCCTCAATTAAAGACTCTATAAAGTCTAGTCCTGCCCTGTTTTGAGGCTTCCTTTCAGCACGCCATACTCTAAAATTGTCCCTTCTAGATAATGCGATTCCAACACCAATAACTCCTGCACCTATTAGTCCAATATCATACGGTGTCATTCTCATTACATCCTTTTTTATATTACCATCTCTTCTTTTAAACCTTGGTTGTCTACCATCAATACCAACATGAGCCAATTCTAATTTATTTTTATTCAGTTTATTTGATGCTATCAGTAGAGCTGTCGCCATACCAGATAATAGCATCGGCCCTGGATTTTTGGATATTTCATTTGCTGCAGTTTGCAAAAGTTCAACAATACTACTTGTTATTTCTTCTGGTTTTACATTTTCAATACCAATATGAAGAATTTGCTTTAAATCAGCTAACATTGCAGTAAATGGATCATCAACCATTCCAGTAGCAATTTCTGAATAATATGCAAACATTTCTTGTAGAGAACTCCTAGTTGTTTCAATTAGTTGTTTAGATTCTGGTTTTTCTAGATTTTCTTGTGTTGGAGTAGTAAAGTTCAATAAAGCTCTTAATTCCGCTATCGAATCGTTTGCTGTTTTTGCAGCTTCTTCCATACTAATATTATATTGCTCTATAAATGATTGGTTATACCATTCTATTTTTACCTGCTTTTGCAAATCAGATAAACTACCTTTTTCTGTTATTTGTTGCTTCATTTCAGTAACAGTAAGTTTCTGCTCATTTGCCATTTTCCTAATTTTTGCTTCGACCAAATCATTAACCTCTGTTAATACTGGTGTTGTCGCTTCATTAGCAATGCTTAAAGCCTTTAATAATGAAGGTTTTTGACTACCTCGCTCTAAAACTTCGTTCAAATATGCAATAATGAAGTCTTTCTTTGATAATTCTGTATGTGTTAGAGCAAATTCATCTCTAAACATCATAGCATTCTCAAAATCTTGAGCCGTCAATATAGTGGAATCATCTACTAATTTATTATGTAATTCAGATAATCTTCTAACTAAATGAGCACTATCCATAACAATTTCGCCATATATTTCAGAATCATTCATACCTTCAAAATTACCAATGATAGGCAAACCTGCTTGAGTGTTACCCAATATATTTTCAGTGGTATCTTCTTTTTCGTAAGACAATTTGTCTTTTTGTTCAAATGCACTAGCCCACAAATTATGAGCTACTCCAACCATTTTTTCAGTTTCCTCCCATTGTCTACCAGCAATGTCATAGCCTGATTCTGTTAATACGGCTTCCATCTGTCTTAGTTCTATTAACTCAGTACCGCTCAGTACTTCTTTACGATTCATATAATCATACGCAAGTTTCATTGCGTCAAGTTTATTATAAGTCAGTTCATTTCTTTGACAATATTCGATTATTTCTTGTTGAACACCAACATTATCTTCGGTTTGATTCAATAACTGCAACAAAACAGGATCTTTCAATAACAATGGATGATCTAAAGTATACTGGGCAACATCTTCAAAAGATTGTACTTGGAAGGGCCTCCCCAAAACTTCATGTTGTTGTTGTTCCAATTCAAGTTTTGAATTATTTTCTACTTTTCTAGCTCTGAGTTCAGCGATTTCTTCTTTTTTTCTATCTAGTAACCTAACTTCCGCTATAGCAGAGGATCTATCCAATCCCCTACTTTGCATAATAAATTTAACATCGGCTTCGAATTCATAAGGGAAACCACCTGCTTTTTGTAGTTCTTTAGCTGTTTTTTCCCCAGCGCAAGCATTTTTCCTTTGTTTCGAACTTTGAGGTTGAAATTTGATGCTACTAGGCAATTCTTCTGCAGCAATAGACATTGTAGCTTGACATCCACTTTTTTTCAGCCTCCCTTCTGTAAATGTGCCTCCTTGAGAAGTCTCTGTCTTACGAAAGGAGTTGGGTTGTCTTACAGCAGTTTTTGCCACAATACGAAAAATTAATTAAAGCGAATATTTTACCAAAAAACAGTAATAAGTTCAACTTATTAGGCTTCTTATACTGATTTCTGTAAAATACCTGA
>JBAXGO010000024.1:0-18034 GCA_037139335.1 bacterium | reverse complement strand
GAGATGTCACGCTCAGCGTGACAGAGAGGTTAGATGCCGCTCAGCGGCATGACAAATCTGCGGGAGGAGCCTGTGGTGAGCTCGTCGCACTATGTCAGCCGATGCTTTAGCGTAGTATGATGGAAGGGGTTTGCCCCCCCTTGCTTCCCTCCTCGGAAAGGAGGGGAAATACTCCTACCGTAGAAGGTTTTTAAGCCCCCCCCCCATCTAATATTTTACTAAAGATATTGAAGATGAGTACAACATCCCTTCCATGGAAATAGTTATAATCATTTCCTACTTTGACATTTCATTAATTAATGTGTTAAATGCATTTGTAGCTATTTAAACCTTATGTCTACAGTATCAGTATGCATGATAGTCAAAGATGAACAAAATATTATTGAGGACTCTCTCAATAGCATTAATGATATTGCTGATGAAATAATAATTACTGACACAGGCTCTGTTGATAAAACAAAAGAGATTGCGAAAACTTTTACGGATAAAATATATGATTTTAAATGGATAAACGATTTCTCTGCTGCAAAAAATTTCTGTGCTGAGAAAGCATCGTGTGATTTTATATTTACATGGGATGCTGATTTTTTCATTAAAGAAGAATTTAGAAAAAAGATTATTGAATTAAAAAATAATAATTTCAATAATTTTAATTACATTAGATTTAGATGGAATCTAGAATATTCATCAGCTGGCATACCTATTAAATATAATGGTAATTATTTTTTGTATGAAAGAAATTTATTCCACTGGGAATATCCTGTTCATGAAAAAATTATTGCAAATAAAAATACCGAAATAAAATCAAAGACATTTTGGGATATCGAGATAGAACATTATAGAGACAAAGAAAAACTATATGGGCGTCAGAATCAAAAATTGGAAATAATGCAGCAATTCATCAGCAATAATCCTATTGATCTTAATATGCTTTATGTATATGCAGAAGATTTAGCATATGCAAAAAAATATGAAAACGCAATAAAAGTATATGAACAATTCATTGAAATAACCACTCATAATGATTTGGAAAGAAAGATGATAGCAGCAGAAAAAATGATTTTATTTAATTTTTATTTAAAAAATACGAAAGAAGCAAAAATAATTGCTAATAAATATTATGATTTATTTCATGAATATCCTCGTTTTTTATTGATTTATGCTGATGCCACAGTCCCATTTGATGAGAAAGGTGCTCTAGATGCGTACAAAATATTTATAAGTAAGGCAGAAGAATTAAAAAAATCTTATAATTCTTATGATAATGAAAGATATAATGTTCATCCATATTTAATGATTTCTCAAATTTTGATAAAAAAAGAAAAATATAATGAAGCGTTACAATTTATAGAAGAAGCGATAAAGAATACTTTAATAGAAGAGAGAAAAGATGCCTTTTTGAATATAAAATATGAATTATTGAAAAATGTCTAGTCTATCAGTTTGTATGATAGTAAAAAATGAAGAAAAAACACTTGAAAAATCTATAGACAGCATTAAAAATATTGTTGATCAAATAGTAATTGTTGATACAGGCTCTACTGATAAAACAATTGATATTGCTAAAAATTACACTAGTGAAATATATAATTTCAAATGGATTGATGATTTTTCTGCAGCTCAAAACTTCGCACTACAATTTTCAACATGTGATTTTAATATGAAATGGGACGCAGACTTCGTTCTTTCCCCAGAGAGTAAGACTAAATTAAAAAAATTAAAAGATAGTAATTTTAAAAATAATAATTTGATAGCATTAAACTGGTTTTTTGATTATGGAACTAGTAATAAATCAAAAAGTATTATTCGACCATTAATTTTCAAAACCAAAGATTTCTACTATAAATATCCAGTTCATGAAATAATTAATCCTAAAGAGGGCATTGTTAAAAAATATAATATTTTCACTGATATATGCGTATATCATATGAAAGAAACTGCTAAAATTAAATTACGAGAAAATCAAAATAAAATTATTATTGAAGACGATATTAAGAATAATCCTGATGATCCGCAATCATATTTCTCGTATGGAGGAGAACTTTTACATGATAAGAAATATATTCAAGCAATCGAAGTTTTTGAAAAATACATATTTATTACTAAGAAAATCAAAAATGATGAAAAGAGAATGATTGTGGTTGAAAAATTATTGAGATGTTATTTAGCGCTAAAAAAGTTAAAAGAAGCTGATGATAGAGCCGAGCTATATTTCAAAGAATATAAAAAATATCCAAGATTTTTATTAATTTATGCTGATATAAAAGCACTTACTGATATTAAGAAAGCGGAAGAAATTTACAATTTATATTTTAAGATTAAGTTTGATATTTCAAATGCGACAGGAAGTTTTGACCCAGAAAGATACCATGTACATCCATTAGTAATGATGGGGAAAATATTAATGCTAAAAAATAACAATCAGGAAGCTAAAAGTTTTTTTCAAAAGGCATTGAATAAAACAAGAATAGAAAAAACGAAACAAGAAATATTATCATTATTAAGAAAGATATGAAAACATTATCAGTCTGTATGATAGTAAGGAATGAAGAAAAAACACTAGAAAATGCAATTAAAAATATTCATTTATTTGCAGATCAATTAGTAATTGTAGATACAGGCTCTACTGATAAAACAGTTGAAATTGCAAAAAAATACACAAATGAAGTTTATTTTTTTGAGTGGTGTGACAATTTCGCAGCAGCACAAAATTTCGCAACTAGCTTTTCTAAATGTGATTTCGACACTAAATGGGATGCTGATTTTGAAATTGATGCTAATTCTGCAAATAGAATTTTACAAGCAAAAAAAAATGATTTTGATGGATCAAACCTAATATATTTTACCTGGGTTATTGAACATGGAGATAAGGGCGAGCCAAGAAAGAGTGTTGTTCGAGAATTTATATTCAAAAAAGATGATTTTGAATATAAATATCCAATACATGTTGCAATCACTCCAAAAGATAAAACGATAATTAAATCAAGCGTCCACAGAGATGTCGTTATACATCATATGAAGGATAGAGTAGAGAAGAAAGGTAGATATACTCAAACTATGAGATTGGTAAAAGAAAGAGTAAAAAAATATCCAAATGAAATACGATTTGTCTTCTATCTTGGAGAAGAGCTTATGTTTGAAAATTTATATAAAGAAGCAATTCCTATTTGGAAAAAATATATCAAATTATGCGAGGACCAAAATTCAGAAATAGCCATGATAGCTAATGAAAAATTATTAAGATGCTATCTTGGTTTAGATAAAATAAAAAAAGCATTTAAATTATCCAAAAAGAAATATAAACAATATTCAAATTTTCCTAGATATATTCTGATCTATGCAGATATTTTATCGTTAATAAATATTGATGAAGCAATTGGATCTTATGAAAAATATATCAGCATGAATTATTCTTCAATAGACACTTTTTCAGGATTTGATATTGAAAGATTCTACGTTTATCCAAGAATAATATTAGGAAAATATTATTTATCCATCGGGAAAAAGAAAGAAGCAAATATTTTTTTGAATGAGGCTTTAAATAAAACAACACAGAGTAAGACGAAACTGGATATCAATAATTTGTTATTAAAATAATAATTTCCTAAACAAAACTTTAGGGAATAGATTTTTTTATATTAATTTGCATAATTTTTTTATCTTATCATCATTCACTTTTTTACATATTCATATATTACTCATTATGGTATATTATCCAGTATATTTTTAAATTTTAATTCATGAAAAAACTTAGTTTACTCTTTTTAACTTTTTTACTGGTTCTAACATCTGCAGTTATGCCGGTAAATGCTCAACAAGCTAGGTCCTACAGAGGTCCAATTATTTCCCCAATCAATGCAGTTTATAATACGGCAAGAAGAGGTGATGTTATCACAGGTACAGTTCAATTCACTAATGATCTTGAACAGGATTATACATTGAATATGGATGTAACAAAGCAAGATTTCACATTAAGTGATTACGAACATTTGGTATTAGATGAAAGTCCTAAATATCCTAGAACAGCATCTCTTTCTTCATGGATTACAGTCGATAAACAGAAATTTGCAGTAGCAAAAGGTGAAACAGTTGAATTGAATTATACAATTCAAGTTCCTGTTGATGCAGAATATGGTGGAAAATATGCAACAATTGCTTTTGAAAGAAATAAACAATCTGACGATCCAGAATCACAAGTAGCTATACAAATCCGATTGCAATTTCCAATTTTGTTAAATGTAGAAGGAAATAAACAAGAAAAACTTGATGTAATCGATTTTAAAACTGATAAATCATTTTATGAAGATGCTAATGTAGCTTTTTCAACTGTAGTAAAAAATTCTGGTAATGTTCATGTTGCACCATTTGGTGATATAAAAGTTGAAGGTGGATGGTTTGGAGCAGGACAAACAATTGAATTTAATCCTGGTTACAAAGAAGATTATGGATACATACTTCCTGATAAAAATGTAACAAGAAAGTTCAATACTGAATGGAAAACCGGAGATATTAAATTTGGTCCTTACAAAGCAACTTTAATAATGCAATACGGAACTGATAACGCAATAACAACAGTAACAGCAAATACATCTTTCTGGATTGTTCCATGGAAATTAATATTAACAATATTAGGTGTATTAGTATTAATCGTTGCAGTATTAGTTGCAAAAAATAAGCTTCAAAATGCAAGTAAAAAGAAGAAGAGTTCAGCAAAAAAAGAAGCTGAATAAAGTATAAATGTGATTTTTAAAGGATGCAGTTAATCTGCATCCTTTTTTTTGGTCCAAAGGAATGCCACCCTGCTAAACGTTATCCCATTGGTTTAAAAATACTACAAAGGGATGACATAAAAGGAGAAAGATATTAAAAGTTATATTCTCATCTCCAAGTTTGTAACAAACTATGCTACTATATTATTGACGTATAATATTTTGACATTTTAATAAATGAAGTTAATAAGCAGATTTTTACTTTTAATAACCTTAATATTTTTATTACCTACTTCTGTATTTGCACAAAATTCAGAAAACAATGATAGTAAATCAGATATATCAATTCAGCCAGCACGATTGGATATATTAGAAAATAAAAGTAATTATGAAATTGAAATATCGAATAAAAGCACTATTGAAAAGAATTTTTCTCTAACATTTGAGACATTAAATGAATTAAAGAAAAATATTGCCGAAACTTACAGCATTTTACCTTATTTAACTATTAACAATAAAAGTTTCAAATTAAAAGGTGGTGAAGTAAAAAAATTAAACCTAACAGTTAGTTCTGAAGGACTTAATGAAAAATCAGCTTTATACGGAAGTATTATTATCACTACAAATAATAATGATTATGCTCAAGCAGTTATAAATCAGGGTTTTTCTATTCCAATATATAAAAATAAAAGTACATTGTCATCAGCTGATATAAAAATTAATAATGTTAATTTTTCTCAAGATGGTTTTAGTTTAGATGGAAAGACAAAAGTTAACTTCGAACTAGCAAATGAAAACGATTCAATAGTAAAACTTTTTGGAAAATATGAAATTACTAATAGCAAAGGGGAAATTATTCTTTTAGATGAATTTTCTACTAAAGATATCGTCTTATATCCAGGTCAAAGCAAAGTAATTGAAAAAAGCATAACACTACCAGGATTAGCAGATAAATATAGTCTTTTAATTTCTCTTTTAACACCCGATGGTAATGTATATAACACTGCACATAAAGAATTATTATTAATTAATCCGCTTTCAATAGGTTTAATTTTACTAATAATGATAATAGTAATTTTTATTTATTTGAAAAGAAAATCTATTTCAAAATACTTTAAAATTTACTTATTAAAAAGCGATGTTGTATTAAAAAGGGCTGTAATAATTTTCGTATTATTGAGTGTTTCACTTTCAATGTTTGGCGGTGTAATAAACGCTCAAGCACTGAAAGGCAGTACATACAAAATTCCTGACTCAGATTTTGTTTCTGGTGGATCATCTTCTGGAAGTTCATATACTGTAAAAGATGAAGCCGGTAATGCTGTACAAGGTGGAAATATGGCTGGAACAGCATACTCATTGAGCAATAATTCTTCAACACTTTTGTATACATATGTTCCAGTCGCACCAACAATAGATAATAGCTCTGGACTCTATTATGATAGATTAAAAGTTACTATTTCAGCTACTGGAAATCCTACAGGAGTCGATAATCCTACAGATACGGACTATGCCGTAATAGTACAATCATCTAGCTTTACAAATGCTACTGGATTAAAATATATAACTAGCTCAAATATTCTTGCAAATACATCAACGACAGCGCCATATTCACCAGCTGATAACAACGACGGATGGCGAAGATTTAATACTGGATCTCCATCATGGGGTGGATCATCAGGAATATTATTAACTGGACTTTCTCCTAACACAAATTATAAATTCTATGTAAAAGCTAGAGATAGATATTGTAATAATTTCGTAAACGGCTCATGTACAGTAAACAATACTCCTACATCAGAATCTGCAATAGTATTAGCCCCATCTGCTGAAGCAACACCAAATTCAAATTCGACAACTGGAATAACAACACTTAGTTTTGAAATTGCAGGAGTAAGTGTAGGAGGAAACAATACATTCACAACAACAAGCTCTACTGTAAATTTTGGGAATCTAACTACATATTCAGCTAGTGTTGGTAGCAATACTGTTAGTGTTACCACAAATGCATCTAATGGCTACGAAGTTAGAATGAATGTAGATCAGAAATTGCATTCAGGAAGTAGTAACATAGAATGGTTCACTGGCACAAATGCCACATATTCGGCTCCAGAGACATGGGCATCTCCATCTGGCAATACGGGGGGTTGGATAGGCTATACGACCTCAGATACAGATCTAAGCCAATTCTCGGGCAGTAAATATGCACCGTTTGCAGTAACTCCGTCATACGATATTGTAGCGAAATCAACAACGCTAAATTATTCTCAACAAAATGAAAATATTACATACAAACTTGAGACAAATGCCAGACAACCTGCGGGTTATTACACTGGAATGTTAATAACATATATTCTCACTGGATATTTTTAATATCGTAATTTAAGAATTATTTAAACATTAATAAAATAAGTTTAAGAAATTAGATTGATGTTTTATAAAAATATTTTAACTAGTGCGAAAAGACCTCTAATAGAAAAGAGGAAAGAGAGCATAATTCTACCAAAACTTTCCGTAGGTAAAAAACCACCTTTGTTAGCTAATTTTTTATTATTTATCAAATAATAATACTTTTGGAGCAGTCTCAAGCTGTATATCAAGAGGATCTGTAATTTTTCTTGTTGTTACCGAAATAAGCTTATTTTCATAAACAGCATAAGAAAGAATTTGTATTTTTGCATTCCAGTCCTTAGAATCCATGGAAGTAGAATTCATATTAATTTGTATGGGATTTATCAAACGATCCATGTTATATAAATCGTTGAAAAAATTTAAAAGCGATTCTTTATTCCCTTTAACATTCATAGTTATACTAAATGGATAAACAAGACCACTTATTAAAAGATTATCTGGTATTTTTTCAATATCACCTGCAACAATATCACTTAAGCTAACAGTTTTATTCTTATTATTAGTATCTTCATTCTGATTTGTTGAAACATCTTGCTGAACAACCAAACCATATTTTTCTCCGGTTGTAATAATTTTATTCATTAACGAAGTAATATCACCTCTTTCTGATGGTATAACATTATTTAAAGCATTTGATTTATTCTGAATATCAGTCTGAGAAACTGACATCAATCTTGCTATGTTTTCATTATATATTTTCTCATTCTCAGTATATTTATTCAGCTTTTGTGCGTCTTTTGATATCGAAATAATTGTATTAAACATGTAATATAGACATGCCATAATAAAAAGCATCGACAATATTGGTATTAATATTTGATTAAACTTGTAATTTTTCACGCTTTATTGTTAATGAAATATCATAAAGATAAGTCTTATCTTGTTTTGCTAATTGATTTACCTTTATAAAAGCATATGAATCAGAACTACGGATTTTGTCAACATATCCTAATGCTTCTTCCATTGTGTTAGCCCTCCCCTTAAGTGTGGTAGCTAATGTTGTTTGATCAATGGTATATGAAATTATTGTATTATTTGTTATCGAATTTATATTTTGAACTACAACAAAAAGAGGCAATCGATCTTTATTTATTGTATGAATTGCAGCAGTTCTAGATGTATATTTCTCATAATCTGTTAATATTGAATTATACTTAGACTGACTGCTCATTAAATTAATTATACTATTTCCTGTTGTTGTAATTTGATTATTCAAATATAAATTTATAAAAAAGCAAATAATACTTCCAAGACACATAAAAAAACACGTTATGAAAATCCCTAACCACCAAGTAGGTATCGATACAGAATTTTTTTTCTGTATCAATTCTTTTACTTTAGTTGAATAGAGATTAAATCCTTTCATTATCAAAAATCTGTTTTAAGAGCTAAACCAATTGCAACTGCAAATGTTTGTTTATTTTCTATATTTAATGAGCCAGTAACTAACCCCATTGTAGGATCTATAATTTCGACTGCAATTCCCAATGATTTTGTCATATAGGCTACCAATCCAGGCATTGCAGAACTTTCTCCTAATAATTTTATAGAAGTTATATTTGAATCAGGATTTTCTTGCCTGAAGAATTGAATAGCGCGATTAATGTCTAATATTATGGTGTCCAAAACAGGTTTAATAACATTTGCAATTTTACCTTCAAAGTATTTTTCATCAACTCCATATGTTTTTTTATATTCTTCGGACTGCACAACATCGAGAGAAAAAGCTTGTGAAATAGAGCGGGTAATAACTTCAGAACCACTTTGTATTGAAGTAGAGTAGACGATACTTTGTCCCTTTACTACACAAACGCTTGTACTGTTTGATCCCATATCAATAATTAAAGATCCTTGCATATTTTCTGCAGGTAATGCTCGTGAAGAAGCTCGAACGATAGCAACGCCTTCAGTTTCAAGTGCAATTGGATTTAGACCTGCGAGCTCTACAATTTCGGCATATTGATCCGATATAGTTTTTTCAATGGAAATGACCAATGCCTCCATTTCTTTTTTACCACCTTCTTCTGTGAGACTAATTGGCAAATAACCATAATTTACAGTATCAATAGGAACGGGCATAACTCTAGATATTTCCCAATAAGCACTTTCTTCTAAATCTTTTTCATCAGTGTATGAAATTTTAATTCTTGTAGAAAAAACATCTCTTTCAGAAACAGCAGTAACAGCATTTTTTGTATCCAAACCCAATTGGTCAACAAGTTCTTTTATAGCCTCAGCTAATTTCTTTTTTGAGGCTTCATCAGAATTTCCATAAGTAGAAGGAGGAGTTTCTATACTTCCAATTTTTACAAGTTTTGGTGTTTTACTTGTTGGATCCTTTATTTGAGCAATTTTAATACTACTATTGCCAATATCAAGGCCAAAGAACTTGGGCAGTGCCATATATTTATTCCAATTAATTAAAATTATAATTCAAAACCAACCATATCAGAAGTGAATTCAACCAAAGAAAATACTTTTCTATACTCTGGTATATACCTTCCATCATAACTTATTTGTACCGTTGGTGCTACACTCACATCTTTACCAGCTCCTAAATCAGTTGTATTTTTATAATCAATATTAACTTTACCTTTGGCAAATGTAAACCCATTTTGTTCAGTCTTACAACCACTTGTTTCAGTAGTACTATTATAAGTTGCACATTTGTAATATACATTTTTACTCGTTATTAATCCTGCATTAAATATATTTACGCCAGCTCTATTATCGACGTAGAGATCACTGTCGCTCATTATTGCCACTGATGAATTCAAACTATCTTTAGTTAATTTAACTCGCGTTTCACTAGCACCTGTTATGTATAAAATTACACCAGTTTTAATATTTGCCGCATCGTCAACATTGTAATCTATCTCAATCTTTCCTCCTGCTCCATTTATTTCATACACCACACCTTTTTTCGTTGTATCCGTTCCAACATAATCTTTTAATGCCGCTAAACTTATCTGGTATCCTCCTGTAATTCCTGCAATCGCACCTCCTACCGTCATTGGTAAATCAACCCTGTATTGCGGATTTATTTTATCCAATGTGTTTTGAGAAATTACACTATAACTTGATGTAGCATTTCTATCTTTGTACAACTCAACCATATTTCCATACAGACTTATTCCCTTCCTACCATCTGTACTTCCAAATAAATTTGTAATGGTATTTAAAATTCCTGTAGTACCACTTAAAACAACGGTATCCGAAAGATATGAATTTGTAATTCCAGGTGTCATATCCATCTGAATTTGAGCTTGTGTTCTTGCATAGTCATAGACTTTTACTTCATCTATAAGTCCACTAAATTTTTTTCCTCCAGCTGGTCTATATCCAACATTGAAGTTATACGATGTTTGAAGCATTAAACCTCCCATTACATTTGAATTAGCAGGTTGTCCAGTAACATAATTAATTGGTTGTCCGTTAACATATAATACTGCAGTATTACCATCGTATGTGGTAGCCACATGGTACCAATTATTTGCCGTGAAGACTGGATATGCAGATTGCATCCAACGTTGTGTACCTGATAAATCTGTGAAATTTATCCATAAATATGTACCTAAACCTGATGTATTATATTGCCACAAATGCACACCATACGATGTACCATTACCATACTCCAATATTGGTTGTATTGTAGTTACAGCAGGTTTGATCCAAGCCTCGAGTGTAATTAAATTCTGAACCATATTTGCACTATTTGCGGTGACAACCGTATTAAGATTGTCAAATAAACCCGCTTTGCCAAAAGTAGAATCCTTGGATGTAGCCCACATTGTATTAGTGGATAAAGTTCCACTTCTTCCATTTCCTGAATCATCATATAGATTAGTTCCAGCACCTTCATTGAAACTATAATAAATAATTGGTGGCTTACTCGCTGGATTATCGTTTTCATTATTAGTCAGTGTATTCACAAATCGACTTGATGAAAAAGATTGCGAGCCTTTCAAAGCAAACCACGGTGGCGGTTTAACAGTTATTACTAAATAGTCTTTTGCACCATTGGGACCTGTATACAAAGGATCTCCATCACATCGTTGATAAATACCAGCAGTAGCATAAGCATAAAAATAATTTCCAGAACAAGAAGCTCCAGCGCTATCGTAAGCATTCACAACAAATAAATAAGTTCCAGCCTGCGTTGGAGTCCAATTATATGTATAAGTACAGTTAGATAGAGAATTCGCACCAGTACAATCTGTTTTCACAATAGTTTTTTTAGCAGTATATCCAGTAGCAGCTGCACCAGAAAAATTTTTGAAATTTCCAGCAATATCTGAAGCCATAAATATTTGACTAACATTGTTAGAGGCATTTCCTAAATTGCCATCAGTATCTGTTGCATTAACTGTGAAAGATACAGATTGATTTACGTTGTAGGTTAATGAAGTCGGTGTTGTGAATTTTGCTTTGGGGTAAGAATTTGGGGAAAATTTAATCAATTCTGCTGATGTATTTATTACAATACTACCATCGTTAAAAATCGCCATTCGTAGTCCCATAATATCTGGGCCTCCATTTCGGCCTAGTAAAATTACTCCATACGGATCACTTAAATTTCCACCGGTAATTATTTTTTGGAAAATTCGAGTAAATGTACTAGAATTCCAACCTTCGAAATATATTTGATTACCAGTATATGACAAAGTATAAAAATATCCAGGAACAGAAGCAAAATCAGCAAAATTCTGTCCACCCAGCGATGCTGTTGTAGCTGATAAAACACCAGGCCTGACATCCAAAGAATACGTTTGAATATATTTAGTTGTTCCAGAACTTTTTAACAAATATAATTTATTATTAGAACACGCAGTATTACAATAAGATCCAATTACTTTGGTCCCATTACCAAAAGCTGTATCAGATAAAACAGATCTAAGATAATTACTACTATTAGCAGCTAAAGCATATGAGGCATTTCCAACAGCCCCGACAGCAAAAATTTTTCCATTACCAGGGGTTAAACCAGTACCAAAAGCAACGCCAGTTCCTTGAAGCCAAGGTACCCATGTAGACACTACCGTTTGAAATTGATCTGCAGTACTATTTGATCCCGAAGTAATCATATTAGGATAAGCTCCAGTTTGAGCAGTTAATTGTCCAAAGAATGGAGCATTGGTAAACACCTGTCGATTATTTGAAACGACTGTTCTCAATGAACCAGCAGAATCTCCCATTTGAGATGGTGCCCAATTATTACCTGATGTATTTTTTATATATACTGGAAACGTTGTAGCTTCATTCCAACAAAAACCATCGCAATTTGTATGATCAGCAGCAGGCCAATAAGCACTTGCTGTACTTGACATAGATGAATGAAAAGCTTGTCTATCCAGATACTGTCCCATAAATATATATTCACCAGATGGATCCAAAGAAGTTACGTTCAAATCTTTCCAATTAGATGTTATAAGTGAATATCTTTGTAAAAAAGTTGATGTCGAGAGATTAGACACAAATCGTTGTGAACTTTCTACTGTGGGATGAATGTCATTATTATATTGAACAGTAACAACATCACCTCCAGGTGCAATACCAACTACCTTCCCCCTGGTAAGAGACCAATTAGTATAAGGCCACCTAGTATCTAACCATGTTGCAGGTAAATTATTTGAATATGTTATGGCACCAGTTGATCCATTTACGCCTTTTACAGACATTTGGCCACCTATAGACTGAGTAGAGTAAACAGTACCATCAGCTCCGATATACGGTTCACTCCAATTTGTCCCTGAAATTCTCCATTGCGGTACTGGATCTGAAGAGGTTAAAGGTGTTGTTACATTTTTATAAGCCTGACGGCCAAAATCATAGCCAACAGTTCCCCATTGTGGCGTAGTGGCTTGTGCTTCAACTGTTGTTGTATTAAATAAAACATTTAGAGGACCTAAAATACTAAATAATAATAAAAATATAAAAAGAATATTGAATTTATTTTTTTTTCTCTTGTCCATAGTTAATAATAACTGACTTTACTAATGTAATTATTCGCATTCACATATTACTTAATAATGCTTTTTTTAGCAAAACATAAATATAATTAGAATAACACTTCTTATAATAATTATATATATTTAAAAAACATGAAAATGACGGCTTAATATTTTTTGCGAAATATATTGCGGCAAAAATAGGGGAGAGTATAACTCAAAAAAATAGGATTATTTATTTTCCAAATCCGAACAAATAATTTCGGACCTGTTGTATCAATTGTTCGTTAGATAGTGAAAGCTTAATTAAATAAGCATCAGCACCGCTATCCAAAGCTTCTTTAATATTATCTGTTAGAGCGAGATTAGTTAACATAACAACCACAGGATGACCATATAGATTTTCATCAGTTCGAACAGATTTCAAAACTTGAATACCATCCATATCTGGCATCATTATGTCCAAAAGTATCAATTGATGTTGACGATTCTTTAGAATTTCAAGTGCAGACTGACCATTAGAAACGCTATCGACTTTGAAACCAGAACTACTTAAAACATCAGTATATAACTCCAAAATTCCAGGATCATCATCTACTATTAGAACTTTTTTTGAATCGTTGTCGTTCATAGTCTTTATTTAATTATATTAATTTAAATAAATATATCATCTTTGTAAAGTTATTGCCCTTCGAACATAACATAGTTAAAATACGAAGGTAACTGTACAGTATTCGGTATAGCGAACCTTATTGTAGCACTTCTTCCACTTTTTCCGTATCCGATCGCAGCACCAGTAATCGGATTACTAGTACCAACTATACTTGCACCATTATACATCTTCGAAATAATATTTACCTTACCATTCAAATCACTGTTTTGTAGACTCCCTGAAACAACTTTTGGTAAAGAAGTTTTTGGCGATATAACCATGCTGTCGAAATTATAACCCGTACGTGTCGAAGGAACGGTATAAGTAAAGACCCTATATGAATTTCCATTAATTATGACATCACCATTATTTTTAACGGTATATACACTTCCATCAGAAACTCTAGCACTCGTATCAGCACTCGATGTTGACGCAGGTACTTTCCAATTAGATCCCAAATCATATGTACCAGAGTCAAAACTCCCATCTGTTATACATAAACTAGCAATATTATCTGTAACGATATTTGAACCATTAATGTAATTTAATTGTAAGAGCATAGCCATATTACTTAATGATGTTGATGAACCTGTATTTGTATCAAAATATTTATATGGGCACCAAACTTTAAAAGTCGTTATAGAACTTGTCACATTTGATAAAGAATCTACCATCAAACTATTATCCAAATCTAGTTCATATGGTTTATCCTCTGCAGCAATAAATGGATCTATAGTTAGTGAGCTATTATCTGATTTAACAAAGGAGGAAGCACTTGAAACATCAATTGCCGTAGTATTATTAGTTGGATTGATATCTCCTGATTGAATTAATGAGTATAAACTATAAATCGCACTTTCACTTACAGATAATGCATATGAATATTCTGCATTCTGCCTCTGAACATTCAACTGACGATTAGTTCTTTCGACAACTCCTATAACAATGGTTAGACAAACCATAGCAACAATAACAACCAAAAGCAGTGTTTGCCCCTTTTTGTTTTTAATTCTATTTATGTCAAACATTTTTTTTCTAATTAATTACGAACTATAACACCTGTTGCAACAGTAGCAGGTTTATCATTTGAATAAACCACATTATTTTTATCAGTATATCTTAACACAATCCCTACAAATCCTGTTGATGAGTTAAAATCGAATTCCAATGATTTAATATCAACATAACCAGAGGCTCTGTCCAAATTTACTGAACTATCGACTGGCGTAACATTGCTATCAATACCACCGATTAAAACATTTTTAGTTCCGACAAAAGATGTCGCTTGTATTGAACCAGTCCCCACAACGATACTACCACTATTTTTATCTAAAAATATGTATTTTGTATTGCCTAATTTTAGACATGAATTAGCATTAACAACATCATTTAACGTTCCACAAGCGCTAATATCTTTTACATTAAGCTGTTTCAAATTTCTTTTTATCATTTCAGTTGCATAGTATACGTTTCGATCCATAGCAGATCGAATATCGTTTTTTTCGGCTTCACGAGTTAAACGTATAGCAGTATCCATGGAGATAAAGAGCATCATTGCCGTTATTGCCATTGATATAACCAACTCAATAATGGTAAATCCTTTCTTACTCTTTAATTTTAATTTTATTGTATATAAATTCATTTTCAACAGTTTACGGAGAAAGCTCCGTAATTAACATAATAGTTTTCTTTACCATATACATTCCAATATATTGATGTTCTAACATTAACCATATTATATGCTTGTACATATTTCACCTCGATTGAACGATAAAATCCCTTTGTTTTATATTCAGTTTCAAGCATATTGTCTTGTACAAAATATAAACCAGATGGTTTATCTGTAATTTGAGCTGGAAAATACGGACCTACAGGATTCATATCTGCTGCTGCTGTAACAGAAGTAGTTATTAAATTTGTAGTCGAATTATACGTTAAAAAAACAGGCGTATAGTTATTATATGTAGACTTACAAAAATTTGATGCAGCATTATTCTGTTTTCTCATTTTGAGTAATATTTCCGATGTACTCGAAGAAATCACAGTAGAAATATCCGTAAGTTCATTAGTAATAGAAAGTTTAGTCATTTCGAAGGATATCTTGGATATTACAACTAAAGAAAGACTAGAAAGAACCAAAGCCATCAAAACTTCAATCATTGTAAATGCTTTTTTTGACGCTACTTTTTTTAATTTTATTATTAAAATATTTGATATCATTTAATTTTCATTTATACAGGAAGCTTTATTACCATCACAAACATAAACCTCACCATATCCCATACCACTAGAATTATTATTTCTATATGTGAAAGTTAAATATTTCATATTCTGATTAATTTGTATCGAACATGTTGTTTTATTTCCTGTAATAGAAGCCTTAGCATTAACAGTCGTAAATAGTATATCACAGGTAGAATTTTGAATATTTTTTGTATCAAAAGAATAACTTTTTTCTAAGTAACAAAATGCACGACCAGATTCTGGTGAAGTAAATTCTAAAAATGAAGTCCCCGATGTTTTTAAAGGTCTACAAGTAGTAGCCATATATTTAGTTCTTATCTGCTGCGTTTTTTGTGTACTTGCTTGTGGAATGCTATTGCTTTCATCAACTATTGAAAATAAATCCATAGTATTGGTATCAGGATCATACTCAATTGTGTAGCCATAAACCCACTTTCCTTTATTAGCCGATGCTGAAGTACTATTATAAGCTGAGAAAGTTAATGCTTTATCCTGTGCATCCCTCAAAACAGTTTCTAAAGTCATCTCTGTATTTTTCGCTATAGAAGAATCCTTGAGATAAGAAAAAGCAGCAAATCCAAGGCCAGATAATATTGCAATCAATGCAAGTACGACAAGTAATTCAACGATGGTAAAAGCTTTTTGTTTGTAAGTTTTTTTAATATTCACTAGGCTAAGAAATTACTCAACAATATATTACCCCATCCTGCAATTATTACAAAACCTAATGTTAAAAAAGGAATAAGACGTACATGGAAATGCATTACATCTTTTTTCTTGGTCAAAAAAGCCATTAGAGTTCCTACAATACTTGCAAATATAAACGACAATGTAAGCACAAACAACAATGAAGGAAATGTAAAAGTAATACCAAGAATTGCGAAAGCTCTCAAATCTCCGCCTCCCATAGCACCAGTAAATATTACTATTATTGAAAAAATTACTAAAAGTAATGCACAAGAAATAATAATAGTTATTAAAGTATCTATATCTCCTGTATAAATAAAGTGAATTAATTGTGAAGATGATAAAAGTGCAATTGCAGATAAGGCAATTCGATCAGAAATTTCTTCAAACCATAAATCTTGAAATGAAAGAATAAGCAATGCAAAAAAAGCAACAAGGAAAAAAATGGCTTTATATAAATCAAAGACATTAGCAAAGTAATTCTGAGCAATAACAACAAAAAATATTCCAGAAACTATTTCCATCATTGGATAAAAAATCGAAATTTTTTTCTTACAATGATGACATTTACCATTAAAAAAAATATACGAAAAAATAGGTATCAAAGCCCACCAAGGTAGAGGAGTCTCACATTTGGTACACATAGATCTGCCATACAAAAGACTATATTTTTTTCTTTTAATTTTTAAGTCTTTTTTATCCTTACTCTTTTTTGCTTTTGAAAGAATTTCAAAATATTCTTTATTACCAGTTCTCCACGCAACAGCAGAAGCGAAGCTGGCAAATATAGCGCCAAATATAAAGACATAAACGAGAACAATAATTTCGAACATTAAACTAATATTTAATAATACATATTAGTTTAAGTTAAGAAAAAATGGAAATGTTTTATTACTTAATGACCACCATGTCCACCGTCATGTGGTCTACGAAAAGTGAATGTTGTTGCTAAAAAAGCACCGTATCTACCCAATCCATGCGCTATAAAACCTACTTTTATTGTTGGGTCTGGGATACTAATACCTGCAAAAAGAAATGCCGATGCGGTAAAAATTTTTTCTGCACTATTAAACAATCGATGTTTTTCATGCCCACTAATTAAACCAGCTCCCAAACCAGATATACCACCAAACCCCCCAATAATTAAAGGACCGTCTATTTTAAATTCACTTGAATTTTCTGTAGCCAAAAGCATCAATGCACCAGAAGCATAATTAATTTTATTATTTAAATTTTCAGGTTTTACAAATGAAAATAAAGCTCTTCCAACTTCACCAGCTTTTTGTATAGCTAAATGTCCAACTTCACCAGCTTTTTCTGCAATATTATGTGCTCCAGATAAAGCAAATTCATGACGTAATTGACCTTGTTCAGCAATATAT
>JBAXGO010000023.1:0-18243 GCA_037139335.1 bacterium | reverse complement strand
ATTTTCTTTAATAATTTTAAATTAAAGGCAATATCAAAGTCATGAAGTGTTACCCTAGGCGACACTAGTAGGAGATCAAGATTATTGAACGTTGTAATTTTGTCTATACCTTTTGCTGCGTCTAGTATTACGATTTCTTTTTCATCAGGTAGAAAGTCGTCGTTTGGATCTTGTATTTGAAAAATTATTTCAGAAAAATAATGATTAATTTCATCGGAAACTTTTATTGCAATATTGTCTATGTCTAGATCTTTATTACCAAATACATATATTTTTTTCATGAAAGCAAAGTAAATCTAGATATTTTTTTGTCATCAATTTCTATTTCTTCTATAAATTTTTCTAAGTCTCTAACCCATAAAACTTTATTTGTGAAATACTCCGGCTGATAAATTACACATATATTTTCTGTTGCTTCTTGAATGGCAATATCAATAACGGTGTATGTCAGCTCTTCTGATGAATAATGTTTGTATTTACCTCCAATTACAATGAGTTTTTTTGCTTCATTAAGTTTATACAGTAATTCTTTTTCTGATGTATGCGCCATATTTTTTTATTTATTATTTATGATACTACATGAATCAGAAAAATAACTTTTTCTAAATATTTTATAAAAAGTAGAATGAAATATTTTCATTCATAGTATAATAAATATATTTGAAAATTTATGGATGATTCAGGTTTGAAACTTTGTGCGTATTTTGCTGGTAAACCAAATGCAATGCATTATTGTGGTACAGATTCTGCTATCAATAGTATTTCTGATTGTATAGTAAGTGGTAATTGTAGTAGTTTAAGAGAAGAATATTCTCATTTCAAGGCACTTTATGCATATTTGAAATTATATGGAGAAAAATTTGGACTTGATTATTTCGATAAAAAAATAATCGAAGCATATTGGATTGGAAATGAATTATTAGAACAATTTGATAGAAATGATTTTTTTACACTTTTAGATAATTTAGAAAGTAACGGTGCTCCGAAACTATTTATTTATGAACAAAGAGAAAAATTTGAAAAAGTTAATGTAAGATTTATACCACATCATGCATTCAATGTAACTTTTATAGGTGTAGGAAATGTAACTGGATCAGTAGAATATAATATAGAAAATATCAATAACTGTTTAATTCGATATGGAAATATTTCCAATATTGATGACGATAAAGTAACAGTAAATACCTATAAATACCAAATTGAGAATACAATATTAATAAGGAAGAATTGTGAAGAAGAACTTGGTTTAAATAAAACGTTCTTTCCTTATGTTAAAATCGGTGATTCAGTAGCATTTCACTGGAAAGATCTTTGCAATATTTTGAATGATGATGAAAAAAGCAGACTGGATGAGTATGAAACGACGATAATGAATGATTTGAATGAAAATTATTTTAAAATATAAGTCTTGTTATGTTTATAAAGTCGGATGTCACAAACCTGTATTGTGGAGCTTTAGCGAAAGAAGAGTGACAGAGGGGTTATTGCTATAAGTAAAACCAACGGTCGCCCTTCGACAAAGCCTGTACTGAGCCTGCCGAAAGTGCTCAGGGTTACATAATTCTTAATTCTTAATTCTTAATAAAAATGTGCCTCGCAATCCCTGGAAAAATAATCGTAATAAAAGAAAAAACTGCAATTATCCAATACCCCCATGAACAAAGAGAAGTAATGCTAGATCCTTTAATACCAGTCGAAGTAGGGGACTATGTAATGGTACAAATGAGAATAATAATACAAAAAATTGATCAAAAACAAGCCTCAGAATCCCAAAAAGCATGGGATGAAATAACAAAGCGTTAAGATTTCCTTGCAACCTTTTACTATACCACTCGTTAAAAATAAATAAAATATTTATTTTTTTTTAAGTAAGAATATAATTTCAGTAGTAAGATTATTCTATTTTTTATTCTTTTCTTATGTTATATCCAAATATAAATGAATTGAACCGTGAAGAGGGAGGTTCATTTCATACAACACGTTTAACATCTGGCGATTCACAACCATATTTTCAACCAAAGGGGGATCCTCAAAAATAATTTTATATAAATTTAGCAAAATCTGGCGCTATGTTTTGTGTTACTGAAGAAGCATTATTTACGCAAGGTTTATCTCACGAATCAGTACTTGCTTTTGAAGCCGATACAAAAGAGGCAAAATGTGGTGCCTGTGCTTTATTGAGACAAATATCTCAACAAAATCTACTACCAAGAATTGAATTTAATAATATTGCAAATATTTTTACAGACCATAAACCAGCAGATAGTCCTAAAAGAAACCCATGCAAAAAGTGTAAAAGTAGATTAATATAAACTTTATAAGAAACACGGAATCAATCTTCCGTGTTTTTTTTATCATTTTAAGTCTAAATTTATTACTGTTTTGTAAAAAAAACATTATTAAGAACTAACCTTTTATTTACAACAAATATTTTTGTATTATAATCGTGTAATATAAATTATTATTATGAATATTGAAGCTACACTTGCCATAAATGGCAGAGAGGGAAAAATAAGCACGAGGAAAAGTTCTTTTGCACCAGTAAATCAAGCGCTAAGAGGTTTAATTCCTGGAATTGATAGATTTGGAGATCAAAAACATAGGTTTCACAAAAATATACCAGCTTCCCAGTCTACAAGCGAACCGACAATAAAGTAACCTATTTACCTTTCTTATACACAAATACCCAGGGAGTTAATCCTCCCTGTCTAATCATGAAATGCTCTATAAGTCGAAATTCATTAAAGTTCTGAAGCATTAGGTTTTTTTCTTGTGTTAATACCACAATTGTTCCATCTTTTTTTAATATTTTTTTCGCTTTATTCGCAAAGTCATAATATATTTTTTCATTATTATCATGTTTACCAACTCTGATGCCAAAGGGTAAATTTGTAATAATTTTATCAATATAATCATTTGGCAATTTCAATGCTTTGACATCACTTCTGAAGGCTCCGTATCTGCTTTTTTGTATATTAGCAGTGGCAATATTAGCCTGTGTAATATCTATAGCCTTACCACTAATATCCGAGGCAAGGATTCTGGCTGGATTGAAGTAAAGCATCGCCGAAATAGGTATGGTACCACCACCGCAGAATGGATCCAATACAACATCATTTTCTTTGATATCTGCAATCTTACAAAGGATAAAAGCAAGTGACGGATTAATCCCAGCAGGTATAAATTCCTTCCTCCATTCTCTACGGAATAAATTTCGTATAATTCCATTTTCCGCTTGAATTCTAAGAGGTGAAAGAAGACTACGGAATTCATCAATATCTTCAATATTAGTTTCAAATTCAACTTCTCCAGCAATATTCGAAACAATATTAATATCTGGAAACTTTGCTTTAAGTTCTTCAATTACATATTTCTCAGTATTTTGAATTGTTTCTAATTTATATATATTCATTTTTTAACTTAAATAAGCTTTACATAATGTTTTTGCATTTTACATTATACCTTGAATAATTAATATAAATACTGGCAAATATTGTATTTGCAACTTAGTTGCAGTAAAATTTCTAAATTTCAACAATTATGAATCCTATTCCAATTACTATTTTTACCGGTTTTTTAGGAGCTGGCAAAACCACAATTATCAATCAATTAGTCAAAGAAAACCCAGATATTAAATTCGGATTTATCATCAATGAATTTGGAGAAGAGGGTATAGATGGTCAACTAATAGAGAATACAGGCGAAGAAATGGTTGAATTATCTAATGGCTGTATATGCTGTGTTGTTAGAGGAGATTTAATAAAGGCTGCAGAAAAAGTAATCAATACTGGTAAAGTAGACTATTTAATAATCGAAGCCTCGGGTCTAGCTGAACCAATGCCTATTGCACAAACTTTTTATACTAATAATTTACAAGGTCGATTAAATTTAGACGGTGTAATATGCATAGTTGATGCACTTAATTTCAAAGTGACAAACGAAACATATCGAATTGCAGCAGAACAAATCGAATCTGCGGATATAATAATTCTGAATAAAACAAACGAACAGGAAACAGAAATTGTAGAATTCCTAATACAATTTATACAGGAATTAAATCCATACGCTGTAATAATAAATAATATCGATGGTGTAGATAGCAAGTTAGTAATTGATACAGGAAAATGGTCTCCAGAAAAATTATCTGAGGAAGAAGAACACCACCACGAACATGACGACATTGATGAAGTTGTTTTCGTCACAGATAAATATTTTGATATAAAAAAACTAGATGAATGGATGGAAAATAAATTTCCACTAAATGTAGTAAGAGTAAAAGGATTTTTACGAGTTAAAGGTTATCAAAACGAAGATATGTTATGTTTAATGCAAGTAGTTGGCGCAAAAAAAGAATTTAAAAAATTTAATCCAACAAGAAAAGATTTTGACTATTCAAAATCAAGAATTGTATTTATTGGTAAAAATATTGAAGGAGATAAAATAAAAGAAGAACTGAACAATACATTAATTTGATTATGGACATAAATAATATAACTCAAAAATTAAAAAAGAAGGGGTATAGAAATTCTATTAATAGAGATTCTATAATTGAGATTTTGGAAGAAAGAAATTTGCCGTTATCTACAGATGAACTTATTAAAGAATTAAATTCACTAGGACTGCATCCAAATAAAACTACTGTTTACCGAGATATTTATGTATTGCTTGGAGAAAATTTTATTAATGAAGTAGATCTACTAGATGGGAAAAAAAGATACGAAATAAACAGAAGACATCATCATCACTTCATATGTACTAAATGCAAAGATATATCATGCGTAGAAACAGAAAACGATCTGGACAATCTGGAAACAAAAATAGAAAAAGAACAAGGATTCAAAATAAAATCTCATGTTCTAGAATTTTTTGGCTTATGCCGCAAATGCAAGAAAGATTAAAAGTTAATAATTGGTAATAACATCCCTTCAGCACTATCTTTCTTTAAGTATTCTAATTCGTCATGTTTATACAATATATTTGAAAGATATTATTAAAGTTTAGTGTAAATTATGAATTAGTTAATTAAGTATAACTATTATATTTTAGATAAATATTAATTTGTCTTTTTTTTACATTTTTATTATTATAATTGTGAATATACGAATATTGGTGTATTGTTATAAAAATTCTATATTTTTATATAGATTTAACTTATTGATTTACTAATGGCTCAAAAAATTTTGATAGTAGAAGATGAAAAACCAATTGCCAAAGCACTTGAATTAAAACTTACTCATTCTGGATTGGATGCAAAAGCAGCGTTTAATGGCGAAGAAGCTATTAAATTATTAGAACAAGAAAAATTTGATCTTGTTTTATTGGATTTAATTATGCCAAATATGGATGGTTTTGCTGTACTTCAAAACTTAAAAGATAAAAATATTAAAGTTAGAGTTATTGTAACTTCAAATTTAAGTCAGGAAGAAGATGTAAAAAAAGCTAAAGAGCTTGGAGCTATAGATTATTTTGTTAAATCAGATACTTCGTTATCAAAAATTGTAGATTATATTCAAACTGCCCTAAAAAATGACCCTGACCCAGGAGGAGATTAAAAAAATATTAGTTAGCCAAAACTATGTCTCGAAAGAAGATATAGAAAAAGCCCAAGCCTACGAGAAAGAAAAAGGCGTGAGCTATATTGATTTTCTTTTTGAAAAAGAAATATTAAATAGAAATATTTTGGGTCAAGCGATAGCAGAATATTATAGGATTCAATATTCTAATCTAGCAATAAGAAAACCCATACAAGAAATTGTATTGAAAATTCCTGAAGAAATTGCGAGAAAATACAGCATTGTACTTTTTGAAGAATCTGAGAAATTTGTTTTAATTGCTACATCTAACCCAGAAAATTCATCTGAAATTGCTAGAAGCCTTGCAACATATTTTCCTAGAAAAATTATTAAAGTTGGTTTTGCATTTGTAGAAGATATTGAAAGTTCTTTTTCGTTTTATAAAAGATCATTAAAAAGTAGGTTCGCAGATATTATTGAGAAAAAAGGAAAAGTAGCTCCAGAAATATTTAATGAAATATTAGAAGATGCAATTATTTTCAAGGCATCTGACATTCATTTTGAACCACAAGAAAAAGAAGTAATTATTCGTTTCAGAGTAGATGGTATTCTTCAGGAAGCTGGTGTAATTGCTAAAGAACTTTTTGAAAATATTATTAACAGAATAAAAGTTCAATCACACATGAGAATTGATGAGCATTATACGGCTCAAGACGGAGCTATTAGATTTACAACATTAGATAAAACTATTGTAGATCTTAGAGTTTCAATTGTCCCTACCATGGACGGAGAAAAAGTAGTAATCAGAATCCTATCTCAATATCTGAAACAATTCACATTAAATGACGTAGGTTTGTCAGAAGAAGATGAAAACATGGTCATTTACGCGTCAAAAAAGCCATTTGGTATGATTTTAACAACAGGGCCAACAGGTTCAGGAAAAACAACGACCTTATATACAATTTTGAAGATGCTAAATTCAAACACAATAAATATTACAACAATAGAAGATCCTGTTGAATATAGAATTCCTGGAATTAATCAAATTCAAGTTAACCAACAAACTAATTTAACATTTGCTAAGGGTTTGAGATCTATTGTTCGTCAGGATCCAAATGTAATTTTAGTCGGTGAAATTAGAGATGGTGAAACTGCAGAAATAGCTGTAAACGCGGCACTAACTGGACATTTATTATTGTCTACATTTCATGCAAATGATGCTGCTACAGCCATACCTAGACTTTTTGATATGGGAATAGAACCGTTTTTGTTGGCTTCAACTTTAAATTTAGTTATGTCACAAAGATTAGTTCGAACTATTTGTTCCAATTGCAGACATAGTGTGGTATATACCCAAAAAGATTTGAAAAAATATTTAGTTAATCCAAAAAAATTTTTTCCTACTACAGAAGTAACACTATATGAAGGGAAAGGATGCAGTGCATGTAATAACACAGGTTTTAAGGACCGAATTGCAATATTTGAAATAATTTATATTACACACGATATGCAGGAATTAATTTTGACAAAACCTGCAATGAGTCAAATTAGTGATTTAGCAAAAAAAGAAGGTTTCAAAACTTTCTTTGAAGATGGTATTGAAAAAGTTAAATCAGGAATTACAACATTAGAAGAATTGGTAAGAGTTGCACCACCTCCGTTTGATATTAATAAAGATTATAATGCAAGCTAAAAATTCATTTAAAAAAGATCCTGTAAAAAGCGATCCAATTAAAAAAGAAATAATAACTGAAAAAAAAAATAAGGAAAAAGTTAAACAAGAAAAAATAGTTACTTATTCCAAATGGAGTATTGGTCGTAGGGAAAAAGAATTTTTTTTCGAAAATATGGCAATGATGCTTTCAGCGGGGATAAATATTTTAACTGTATTCGAATCGTTGAAAGAAGAAACGAAGTCGAAGGCGATGATAAAATTAATAAATTATTTAGAAAGTGAAATCGATGATGGAACTCCTGTTTGGAAGGCATGTGAAAAAGCAAATCTCGTATCTACCAAACAAGTATATTTAATTAAAATAGGAGAAGAATCAGGACGTCTACCTGAAAATTTAAAAATTGTTATTCAGCAACAACAAAAAGATAAAGAATTCAAATCCAAAATTACTTCGGCAATGATTTATCCAATTTTCATTATTTCAATAATGATGATTGTTGCTATTGGCATAGGTCTTTTTGTTCTTCCGAGATTATCCAGTATATATGTTAGCATGAGAGTAGAACTTCCATGGATTACTAAAATTTTTATAGAGTTGGGAGATTTTTTGGGCAAATGGGGGTATATTGCAGTACCAGTATTTGTGTCGGTATTATTACTAATAATTTTTATTTTTTTCATAAACAAAGGAACTAAAAACATTGGACAGTCCTTCCTTTTTCATATGCCAATTTTCAAAAAAATTATTATGGAAATTGAAATAGCACGGTGCGGATATATTTTAGGTACTTTATTAAATGCAGGAATTCCTGTTCAGTATGCTTTAGATTCACTTCAATCATCTTCAAATTTTAGAGGATATAAAAAACTTTATAATTATTTAAGAGTCAGTATTGAAGAAGGAAATTCATTTAAAAAAAGTATGGATAGTTTTCCAAATATTCATAAATACATTCCATCAACAATTACTCAAATGATTTATACAGGAGAGCAAACTGGAAATCTTGCAGACACACTTATAAAAATAGGTGAAATATACGAGGCGAAAAATGAAATAACTACTAGAAATTTAGCTGTAATTATAGAACCCGTTCTATTAATCATTGTTTGGATAGGTGTAACCGTTTTAGCACTTGCGATCATAATGCCAATTTATAGTTTAGTAGGAAACTTCGATGTAGACAAACAATCTCATGCAAGTACAAATACAACCACCGAAGCACCAATTGTTGAACCGACACTTACGGAAAAGCAATTACAAAACATAACAGAATCGGTAGTACCAACGCCTATTATTACAAAGTTGAAAATAAAACGAATCACAGGTATAGAAATTACTGTAAGAAGTGAACCAATAACAGGAGCTATCATAACCAAAGTAAATTCTGGAGATACTTATGAATATAATGCAATTCAAAATAATTGGTATCAAATTGTACTAACAGATAGGAATACAGGCTGGATTCTCGGCGATTATGTAGAATTAGTAAAATGAAAAATATAAAAGCGTTTACAATGCTTGATATGATGTTATCTATAACTATATTAGTTATGGTATTTGCTTTATCATTACCTTTTTATCAAAGTTTTCAATTTCAGCAAGAATTGGATACTGCAACTATGTATACAGTTCAAGCTATTAGAGTAGCTCAGGTTAATTCCAGAGTGATGAATCAAGACGATCAATGGGGAATGAAAATTCAAAATGGAAGTATCACATTATTCAAAGGTTCTTCTTATGCATCAAGAAACACTATATATGACTCACTTTATTCAATTTCTCAACAGATTGCTGTAAGTGGCGTAAACGAAGTTGTTTTTACAAAATTTTATGGAGAAACAACAAACACAGGCACTATAACATTAACACACTCAAATAAGTCCAGAAATATTTCCGTTAATTCAAAAGGCACTGTAAATTATTAATATGAAATTATTTTTTTTACAACATAAAAAGAAAAAGGCTTTTTCAACTATTGAAATTATTTTTGCCATATCTATATTTTCTTTAGTCGTATTATCCTTGGTCTCGTCAATATTATTCGGCGTTCAAACATCAACATCAACTGGAATTAAATCAAGAGCTATTTCAATTGCTGACGAAGGATTGCAAGCGGTAAAAAACATACGAGATAATAATTGGGATAGTATTGTAAACGGAACATATGGATTAGCAATTTCTGGAAACCAGTGGATACTATCAGGAACTAGTGATATTACAGGAATTTTCACTCGAAATATTGTAATTTCAACTATAGACTCTAATACAAAAAAAATTACTTCAACAGTAACATGGCCACAAGGATCGAGTACGGCATCAGTTTCTTCCTCTACATATTTATCTAATTGGACCGCAACAACTGTAGACAACAGTATACCCCTAGGGGGTATATTAGCTTATGGGAATAATTCTACTGATGTTATTAATTATAAGCTTCTTGATTCAACAACTGGCGAATGGGGGACACAACAAGCAGCTGCAGATGTTAGTACAAGCTCAACAAATAGAGTAGTTAGATATTTAAAAGCTTATTCTGCGACAACTAGGAATGAATATATGATTGTAACAAAACATTTTGATGATACTACTCAATATATTTATGCACAAAGTTTCAATGGATCTACATGGACTACACCGCTCTTATTATCATCGTGGAATAGTACAAGTATGGTTCAGACAGAAGAGTTTGATGGCGGTTATTTAAGTAATGGTAATTTTATGGTCGTTTATTCCGATAATTCTAATACTCCAAAATTTAGAATTTGGAATGGATCATCTTGGACGACAAGTGCATCGACTTATGATGTAGGAGGAAATCCAACTTATATAGTTCTAAAAGTGAGACCAGGGACTAATGAAGTTATGGTAGCCGTATTTGATCAACAAAAAGATACGAATACAATGTATTACTCGGATACTGCTTGGTCGTCTTTGGTTCAACATGCCTCAAATGCTCCCGCAAATAGTAATCGACTTGTAGATTTTGCATGGAGTCCAAATAATATTACAAAAGGTGCTCTAATATATTCTACTTCAGGAAGTGATAATACAATTGAAACAAAAATATGGACTGCAAACGGAACAGGAGGAGGGACTTGGAGTTCGGAATATAGTACATCCGCATTGGCTGATAAAACATCTAGTTTTGTTGTTAAAGGAAGTAAGGGGGTAAATGAATTTCAAGTATGTTCAAAAGATGGTGGAACAAATCCACAAATTAAATGTTATAAAATAACTTTTACTCCATCATGGACGAATCCAACAAACCAAGTTTTGACAACGACATCTTATGCTGCCGCTCAAAGACCATTTGCACTTGGTTGGGAATCTCAGTCGGGCAGTAATGCGATAAGCGTATATTCAAATAATTCCTCAACACCTCAATATAAAATATATAATCCAACTACTTCAACATGGGATTCAACTGCGTCAACACTTCCAAATTTAAATGGAACTTTAACAACAGCAATATTGAAAGAAAATCCTATCAACGACGACATTATGATACTAATGGGTAATGCTGTTAATAATGTTTACACAGTTGCGTGGGATGGAACTAATCATAATATTTATTCAACACCAACTGGGTATTCGCTAACAAATCATAGCTTAAACGGAATTTCTGGAGATTATCTTTTTTACGATTTCGCATGGAACGAATATATACCGGTTGCTGCAACACATATACAAAGTACAATTTCATATTCCACCGCTACAGTAGCCAGTCGTACAGCAACAATGCCTTCAAGTGTCACCGTAGGCAACACTTTGATTGTAGGAATTTCATCATGGTACGGAAGTGGTGGTGGTTGTGCATTACCAGCAGGTCGAGTAACAGATAATAAAGGAAATACTTATACAAAAGTTGTTGAAAGTTCGGTAACAAACGAAACAGTAAGCATTTGGTACACAACAGTTACAACTGGAGGAACAAATTTTATAATTACTGTAAATTCTCCAACAGGCAAAAACTGTTTTTTAACTCTTGCACCGCATGAATATAGTGGATTATTAACCACAAACGTAGTGGATCAATCTGCTGGAGCGACAGGAACAAGCACAACAGCTTCAACAGCAAATACACCCACAACAACTAATGCCAAAAATTTAATATTTGGTGCTTTTTTACACCAAAGCGCATCAACTATTAATGTCACTGTCGGATCAACATTTACTTTGAGACAAAGTATGGTTAATGGAGCTTATGAACCATTGGTTACGGAAGATAAAATAGTGAATACGACAGGTAATTATTACGCTGATGTAGTTTGGGCTTCATCAATCGGTTGGAATGGAGTAGTTGCCGCATTTAAATCACAATAATATGAAAAGTAAAGCATTTACAATGATAGAATCGTTATTATATATAGCTATAGTAAGTATTTTGCTAGTAAGTTTAACAACTTTTTTTTCATTGATATTGCAAAGTAAAAATAGAAGTCAGACAATCTCAGAAGTAGATAATCAGGGATTAATTATTATGCATTTAATGACTAGAACCATAAGAAATTCAACATCAATAACATCACCATCAGTGGGTGTTTCTGCTTCATCATTAACATTAGTTGTTCCCGATGGTACTAGATCTCCAACAATATTTAATGCAACTTCTGGAGTTTTGAATATTACAGAAGGCACAGGTGCTGCCATTACTTTATCATCAAATAGAATTATTATATCGAATTTATCATTTAACAATGTAACTAAATCAGGAACAACTGGGACAATAAAAATATCTTTTACTCTAACATATAATAATACGGCAGGTAGACAGGAATTTAATTATTCACAAACATATAATGATTCGGCATCGATTAATATTTAAAAATCAAAAAGGATATATCGCAATTGTATCAGTATTATTGCTTGGAATAGTAACTATTTTGATAGCTATAAGCGTAGTTCTTATGAGTATAGATAATGCTATGACAGTGTCGGCGTTGAACGACAGCAATCGTGCTCGAGACCTTTCGAGAGCATGCGCTGAAGTAGCTATGAATAATCTAAGATCATCATTATCATATGCTGGAAACGAAACGATAACTATTGACTCAAATGCTTGCCATATTTTATCTGTATTAGGAACTGGAAATACAAGTAGGACAATCCAAACAGACAGTACTGTGGGAAAATCAACACAGAGAATGAGAATTATTATTTCACAAGTTACACCAGCAACTGTTATTTCATCGTGGCAAGAAGTTCCAACATTGCCATAAATTTAGTGTATTATGTAGGTGTGTTTGTTCGAACATTTATTATAGGTATATTTATTAGTATGAATTATATTAAGAATGATATTAAGAAACCATTACGTTCTGCATTGAACAACGAAGTTAGCGCTGAATTTTTGAAAGATAAAATCATATTTTTTATATCAATAATTGCAACTGCTTCTTCTACCTTTTTTTTATTTTTACCAAATAATGACAATAGATATATAAATGCCTTTGTTTCTGCTTTTTTTATTATTATTTTATTTCTTTCTAGAAGAAAGAAGTACATTGAATTTACTACTTTTCTTGTATTAATAGTTAGTTTCGTAATTCTATTTTTAGTTTTTTTGAATGGCGGAACTGATAATGCAGGAATTTTATGGTTTTATCTATTTCCAATTTCAATATTTTTAGTAAATAATAAAAAGAATGGATTGTTGTGGCTAATATCAACATTATTAATTTTATTTCTTACGTTTTTTTTAGATCTTTTTGATTTCATTACTCTACCATATTCCAAAGTCGTAATAGTCCAATTTTTAGTTTCTTTTCTTCTACTTGGAATAATTGTATATATTTATAAAATAATCACGGAAAAAAATGAAGTTTTGATAGAGAAGAGAAGCGAAGAAGTATTGAAAACTGCTAATCAGCTAATTATTGAAATTGAAGAAAGGAAAAAAACTGAAGAAAAATTAGCAAAAATTATTGAGGAAACAAAAGAAAAAAACAGATTGCTGGAAAATACAAAAAAGGCGATGCTTAATATTCTTGAAGATTTAGAAATTGCGAAAGATACTGTAGAGCAGGAAAAAGCAAGAGATGAATCACTATTATCAAGTATTGGTGAAGGTATTATAGCTGTAGATAAAGAAGGAATAATAATAATAGTGAATAAGAGAACTGAACAAATGCTTGGCTGGGAGGGTAAAGAGTTAGTTGGATTCAAATTAGCAAATAAAGTACCGATTGAGGATGAAAAGAATACTGTTTTACAACCAGAAGAAAGACCGTATTATATAGTTACAAAAACGGGTAAGGGTCACACAGGCATTTATACATACTCTCGAAAAGATGGTACTAAATTCCCTGTACAAATAACAATTTCTCCGATTAAATTTGAAGGTGAAATAGTTGGTGCAATGACTGTTTTTAGAGATATTACAAAAGAGAGAGAAATTGATATAGCAAAAACAGAATTTGTTTCACTAGCTTCCCATCAGTTGAAAACACCATTATCAACAATTAATTGGTATACAGAGATGCTTTTGGATAACGACGCTGGTTCAATAAATGAAGATCAAAAATCGTATTTGAATGAAATCTTTACTGCCACTCATAGAATGATAGATCTTGTAAACTCATTATTAAATGTCTCAAGAATAGATCTAGGAACATTCGCTATAGATCCCGAACCTATAAATATTAATGAAATTGTTGTTAATGCTATTAAAGATTTAAATCAAAAAATTATTGAAAGAAGTATGAATGTAGAAGAATCTTTTAGCGATAAAATTCCTGCTTTAAATGCAGATCCTAAACTATTCCGAATTATTGTAGATAATCTTTTAACTAACGCTATTAAGTATACACCTGAACAAGGATCTATAATAGTTACAACAGAACTATCATCAGATAATGAATCTGTTTTGTTATCTGTAAAAGATAATGGATATGGAATTCCTGAAGAAGAGAAGCTTAAAATATTTTCAAAATTGTATCGAGCAAGTAATGTTAAATCCAAAGATACTGATGGCACTGGTTTGGGTTTATACATTATCAAATCAATTATGGACGGAACAGGAGGTAAAATATGGTTTGACTCTGCTGAAAATCAAGGTACTACATTTTTCATTTCTATTCCATTATCAGGTATGAAAAAGAAAGAAGGATCAAAAGGATTAGTATAATTATTAGTTATAAATTAAATATTTCTAATCCAGATTTAAACCATCGTACATTTTATATATATTCTATATATTTTTTTGAAAGAATAAGCTCTTTAATTTTATATTATTAACATATTATTTAATATTTAATTCATATAATGAATAAAAGAAAATCTGTCCCAGGATTTACGCTCATTGAAATTCTCGTTGTCGTAGCTCTTATAGCAATACTTGCAGCAATTACGTTCATTGCTATCAATCCTTCAAAGAACTTTGCTGATACAAGAAATGCACAAAGATCATCTGATGTAAGTCAGATCTTAAATGCAGTTACTCAGTATACTTCAGAACAGGGTAAGGCAATTGGTGACTTCGGTGCAATTAACACATGTGGCGTTGGCGTTACAAAAATTGGTACAACAACATCATCAACATCAGGTGAATGGGTAAACTTAACAACATTACTTGTTGATTCTTATATCGTAGGAATTCCATCAGATCCATCAGGATATTCAGCTACTGATTCAGGTTATACAATCTGCAAAACAACTGGTGGTAGAATTCAGGTAGATGCACCTCATGCTGAAAACAGCAAAACCATATCTGTAAGAAGATAAGGATTTAGTGTATATTAAAGAGGAGTCTAAAGGCTCCTCTTTTGGTCTTAACATTTTCGCAAGTACAAATTAAATGAAAGATAAATTTCTTAAAAAACTTGAGGAAGCGGATGAATCTGAAAACAATTCTGTATTAGGAAATTTTAGAAAGAATATTCAGAGTATTACTCTAGGTAAAACCGAGCCCGATAAAGATAAATCCTCAGATAAGGTGTCTTTTTCAAAAAATGAAAATTCAATAAATAAAAATAAACCACTTATAAACCAACCAAGTCTCACGCTTGATGAAAACGATTCTGTACTAGGTGGATTTAGAAAAAAGATTAAACAAATTTCATCAGGAGATTCTTCTGCAACAGTTACAGATTTATTAAATGAGATAGTTAAATTTGGTTATGAACAAAAAGCTTCTGACATTCATATAGAACCAAGAGAACAAAGCATCATGATCAGATTCAGAATGGATTGATGAAAATTATGAACAAAATCTTATATTTAGAATTAAAGTTGCTTCAAAACTAAGAACTGATGAACATTTCGCACCACAAGATGGAAAGATAAGATTTACATTTGATGATATTAAACTAGATACCCGTATTTCAATTTTGCCAACTACAAAAGGTGAAAAAGTTGTTATCAGACTTTTATCAAAAGAAGGAAAATCTTTTGATCTACACGATCTCGGCATAGTGTTCTATAACGCTACGTTGTAAGAGTCCTATATAATTTTTTAACGTTTGTAATTTTGAATTTTTCTTCCAGATTACTTACTGGTGTTTTGTATCCTAGACCCTTTAAGCGTATCTCAAAGTGGTATTTATTCACATAAGTATACAGCTTTTCCTCTAGCTCTTCTATACTACCAAACTCTTCCTTCATACGTTCTCATTTTATATGTCTTGCTACAGATTTAACAAATAATACTAAAGCCTTCATTACATATCAATCGGCTCAGCTTAGATCAAAAACATGTTTGGAAGAGAGTTTATACAAAATTAAGAATAATTTATAATATACAGGAACTTCAACAATGACTTTTACTGATGGCAATTGTACTATTACAGTAGTTAATGATACACAGCCAAATTTAAAAACAGTTACTATAGAAAGTACAGCTGGTGATTATAAATACCAAATGACGAAAAAAGTTTCTACTGCGCAAATTCCCTTTATTGTTACAAATCAATAATACATTGGTAGAAGAGAAATAATAAAGTCGGAATATAGAAATGCAAATATTATTCCAAATACTATAAATGGTACAAATGGAATTTTTAATCCTTTAATGTGACCTTTTCTAGCAGCAAATGCTAAACCTATTACAGATGCAGACAAAATCGTTGCATAGAAACCAACAATTAATCCTGGCATACCAACGCATAGTCCCATTATTCCAGCTAAAATGATATCTCCACTTCCCATTCCTTTACCTTTTGAAAAAAAGACTATAAGGAATATAGCCATTGCAGCACCAATTCCAGCAACAATATTGTTAAAAGGAATGTAAAAATTACTACCAAATAATAAATATTCAGATTTTAAACCACCAGAAATAATTAGGACAATATTAATACCTATTAGTAAAATCAAAACAAAAAGTGACAGTATTGTTGGAATTTCAAAATATGTAAAGTCATAAACAGCAAGATAGAGTAGAGCAAGGGAAAATAATTCAAAAACTATAATTAACAAAAAACTTTTAAGATCTATTATTAAAATTTTTTCGCATATTAATGCCATTATGAAACCACTAATAGAACCAATAATCAACTGTTTGTAAAAAGTATTTCTTTTGCGTATTGTGAAAAAATCAATAAAAGAAATTGCCATGGTATTAAGATACATTTTTAAAGGAATCGATTCTTCCTTTATAAAATATATGAACGGAATTGATAAAAAGAAACCAAGTAAAAAAGCTAGTAAAAGCATTGTTATATATTAAGCGATATTTTATACAACATATTTCACGAATTGTCATATGTTAAAAACACTATCCCATTCATTTCATTTGATAATAATATATTATTTATTAAAAAACATGTAATAAGACTATTGATTTAGCAACTGTTTTAGAATATATTCAATGATTATAAGTTTGAACAGATTATGATAGATTATGAAAATTTAGGTTATAGAGAAGGTATAATAGCCATGGTTATGGATACTGACGATAATTTTCTAATTGTAAATTTAGTAGATTACAAAGAAAGAGAATGGAATTTTCCTGCAGGTGGTAGAGAAGAAAATGAAACATACGAGGAAACATTATTCAGGGAATTGAATGAGGAGCTTAGTATTAAAAAAGAAGAAATAGAAATATTAGGCAAAAGTAGCTTTCGGTTAAAATATGATTTTCCTTACGAAGTGATAAAAAGAAATATAGAGAGAGGTCGTAATTTCAGAGGACAAATAAAAGAACAATACCTGGTGAGGTATGTTGGAAAAAAGGAAACAATAATTCCACAAGAATCAGAGATAAGAAGTTATAAATGGATAAAGAGAGAAGAATTAAAAAACCATTTACATTTTAACAATCAATTATCTAATACTTTAAAAGTATTGGAAGAGTTAAATTTTTAAAATTTTTTTCATTGGTTTCCAATAGTATTGATGCCAGCCATCTTCAATATCATCTACAAATTGAGCTGGAATATCTTCATGTGAAAAATACAATTTGGTATTTCCATTATCATCTTTAAATGTAAATGTTACTATAGAAAAATAATCTTCTGGCCAATCTGGAAAATCATATCTCCACTCTTGCACTATTTTTTTATTCTTTACCAATTGTAAATTTTTACCCGTAATACTTCCATCATAGAGACTAAATTCGCCATCAACCTTTTCAGAAATTATTGCTTTTGAACCTGTTAATTCTGAATGCTTTTTTTCATCCATAAGCATTTCATAAATTTCTTTTATTGGCGCCTGAAACCTTAAAACCTGTTTTATGTCTCTTGTTTTCATAATCTTTTAAATTGACTACTATTATTATTCAGTTATTATATAAAGTCAAAGAAATATATTAATACAGTATAACATTCTTTTTTTACCTTATTTTTAATAATTCAGAAATAGAAATGTCAGGGGGCATTTTCTATTTCCACATTGGGAAAGAGGAGGTGCTGAGCAAAGCGAGGCGGAGAGGTCAATTCAGGGTTTTGCGTCGTTTGCATATTCTCCCCTTTTAAAAAAGGGGAGATGTCACGCTCAGCGTGACAGAGAGGTTATTAAGGGTTTTGCACCACCCCTTGATCCCCTCCTCGGAAAGGAGGGAAAAATAAGCCCATGTCATCTGTATTAATTCCCCTCTGGGAAGAGGGGTGCCGAAG
>JBAXGO010000022.1:0-18269 GCA_037139335.1 bacterium | reverse complement strand
ATAATTTTGTCATTCATATAAAATATTTAATATTTATTAATTTTGCCTTTGTCATGATTTTAATCCAGATAATTAGTTGCTTCTACAGGCTCTAATCTGGACGCCTGATATGAAGGAAGTAATGTAAATATTACTGATATGATATATGTCCCAATTCCTATACCTATAAGTTCACCATATGGTATTGATATAACTGTTTTTGCGTTATCAGAAATATTATTCACGCTTATTGTGTTATTCCTAACAGAGAAAAATATATCTCCTGTTAATGCACCAGAAATAATTCCAATTAATATTCCCAGAACAATAATAAACGAAGCTTCGAGAAAGAAACTTATTAATATTGCCTTTCTTTGAAAACCCAAAGATCTTAACATTCCAATTTGCTGCTTTCTCTCATTCACAGATCTCACCATTATGATTGCAATTCCAGCCACTCCTACGAATAAAGCAAAAGATAAAAAGCCTTGCAAAATTGTTATAGAACCTTTCAAAAATGCCGATACAATTTCAAATATAGAGGCGATTGAGAAAAGTCTATTTGCCAAATTATATTTAATCAAACTTTCCTGAATTATTTTTAAATTCTCTGCCCTAGTCTTTCCGTTATTGGATAATTTAAATAACATATTATCTTCAGCATTTTCTTTCACGAAATTTTTATCCATGATATCTGTGAAAACTTTGTTGCTAGTGACAATTCCATATTGGAAAATTGTATAATTCTGAGGTGCCGTAGGATCCAAGTATCCAGCAACAATTGCTTCAACAATCTGGCCTTTTTGTTCTAATTTCACTGTCTTGCCTACTTGTAATTTTTCAATAGGATTCAAATAACTACTTGTTCCAATTCCTGATGGATTCAAGAAAATATATTTACCAGTTGTTAACATTGCATTTATCGCTTCGTCGTCAGATTTGAATTTGTCATAACGTGTTGCAATTTTCACAGGATTATTTTTTAGAAAATTTTCATCTACTCCAAACATTCTAGTTTCTGGTTTTAATTGCTTCAAAACTGGATCTTCGACTGGTATTTGAGGATATAGCTCTGCTGTAGAAATATCTGCATAATTCATTATTATAGATTTCTTTATGTTTATTTCATCAGTTACATCTAGTTTTTCTACATCATTTTTTACCGTATCAGTATCTACAAATTTCGGCATTAATACGAATGCTTCATAACCGCCTTTGGGGATTTGTTTATCAAGCTGATAATCTATAGTGGATTTGAATACACTCAAAAACGCAACAAGGAAGAGTACTAATGAAAACATCAAAACTGTTAAACCAGTTCTGAATCGATTTTCACCTGAATATCTGAGAGATAATTTAACGATGCCATTGATTGCAGAAATTCTGCCAATAGTTTTTTCCAATACCCAAAGAATGATATCTATGTTGTAAGTTATTATCGCTGTTGAAGTGAACACTATTGTTAAGCCTGATAGTAATAATAATGAATAACCCAAGAATGACTCAAATACTTTTGAAAAAAATCCAATGTTAGCTATGAATAAAGATAATAGCAATGGAGGTAAATTGAATGCTGTAATAACAAATCTTTTGTATTTATCTCTGCCTGTATAACCTAAAAATTTTGATATCAGTAAAGCGGTTAGATAACAGGAAATAACTAAGCCAATGAAAATCAAGTATGCACCTAGAGATTCTGGAGATACAACATCAGAAAGTTTAGAATTATTTTTCGTATTAATCATATCTATACCAGCAATGATTAAAACTATTGAATTGATTAAAAATAATAATTGAAAAATTATTTTAACTATTGTCCATTTTGTTCTTTTTATATCTTTTTCATCAGGCAAACTTCTGATCGCAGAAACAATGTTTACTTTACTTATACGTCTACTTGCGATGTATGATGTGCCAAAAGTTATCAATAAACCTAAACAAAATGACAATATCCAGCTAGCAGGTGTGGTATGAAAATTTACTGAAAAATTTGAACCTTCAAATGCCTTTTTCGTTAAATCTGTAATTGAAAATAAAAGTACAAAACCTACACCTATACCGACAGCAACACCCGCAATCGAAGAAATTACCGAGTAAAAAAATCCTTCATAAAGAAATGTTTTTATTAATTTGGATCTTGTAAGTGCTATGGCTCTGAGAGTTCCCATCTCGCTTTTTCTTTCTTCAGCAAGCATGGAATAAATATTTATTATTAGCAAAATACCAGCTATTACACCAACCACTGAAACACCCAAAAATATATATGAGATGAAATCATTTCCGCCAGATGTTTTTGATGCCTTTAATTCATTTGCTTTCCACTGAAGATTTTCATTTGAAATAGCATCAGTTTTGCTATTTAGATAACTCATAAATTGATTTGAGTCATATGTTGGTTCGAATACTCCACCCTTTGCGGATATTAATAATATATTTGATGAATTATTTGGAATATTAAATTCTTTTCGCAAATATGTTGGTGATACTATAATATTTCCGTTTCTTCCAGAAAAATTGCTGGCACCTTTCCTTTCATTAATTTCAATTATTTCAAGTGATAATTGTTTCACTCCATTGAATGATTGAACTCGATCTCCAACTTTCAAAGATAATCTATCAGCAACATCTTTGGATACTATGGCTTTGCCATCAGGTATATTTAAATTTATTTCTTCATTACCCAACTTTCCGTTTTCGAATGCTATAAGATAAATGCTAGTTTCAGAGAGATCTTTAGTCGGATCTGTACCTTTCACTAGAGATGTTGTGAAAACAAGTGCTGGAATTACTCCATCGACTTTATTTATATCAAATGAGTTAATTAATTTATCAGTAGAAGCTTTATCAAAAACTGAGTTAAGCGGATCTTGATTTTGAACATTTGTAACGAAAGGAGATGATGCTCCCGTGCTTTTATTTATCTGTGCATCAATTTCGCCAAGTGTGGATTCAGCTTTATCTCGAGAGGACCCGTTAAAAGAGTCACCTAATGTTAGAGATCCAGAAATCAAGGCTGTTCCAATCAAAGAACCAAGTATGACCAGAAGTGTTGTACTTTTTCTTCTAAAAATATTTCGGAAACCTATCTCTCTCAAAACTTTGTTCCGAAGTGCGGATACAAAAATAAATAATGCAATTAGTGAGGTGATTATCAGCAATACTCCCATGGCGTTTTTTCCTTAAATTTAGTTCAACAGAGGATAATATTATACTACACAATAAGTTTATGCAAACTATGAAATTATATTTTTTGTACCTTTACTAAATATTCTATATTTCCACCGCCTCCATGTATGGGAGATTCTATAAAACCAGTTAATGAGTAATTATTTTGCTCAAGCCAATTCTTAAAATTTTCAACAATCATATTTCTTGTCTCATCATCTTTGACAACTCCTCTCGATAATAAACTTTCATCTTGTGCTTCATAATGTGGTTTTAGTAATGCAATTATTGGAGCGTTATTACTTATTACAGAAATTTTATCTAGTGCATGAGTCAAAGGTATGAAAGATAAATCCACTACACATAGATTTATTTTTTCATCAATAATTTCTGTGTAATTTTGTTCAAATTTATATAGGTTCATGCCTTCCAAATTTATTACTCTAGGATCATTTCGCAATTTATCTGCAAGTATTCCTTTGCCTGTTTCTAGTGCATAAACTTTTTTCGCACCTTTTTGCAAAAGTACATCTGTGAAACCTCCTGTGCATGCACCGAAATCTATACATACATAATCTGTAGGTGTGATTTCGAATTGTTCTAATGCTGCTTCTAGTTTTAAACCGCCTCTACCAACATATTTTTTCCCGTTCAAACCACGTATCTCGATTGAACAATCTATGTATACAGGTTGAGAGGGACTAATTGCTCGTTGACCATCAGCCCAAACTTCACCTGCCATGACCATGGGGATTATCATTTTTTCTTCAATTAATCCTTCGGTTCTAATTTTTTCATCCAGTCTAATTTTTTTTCGTTTCACTCTTTTTTACTAATCATGGAAGTATAACATTAAGGTTGTCATTCCTGCGAAAGCAGGAATCTATGTATTCTTATTGTCACCCTGAGCACTTCGGCAAGCTCAGTACAGGCTTTGTCGAAGGGAATGTCACCCTGAGCTCGTCGAAGGGAATGTCACCCTGAGCTCGTCGAAGGGCGACTGTCGGAAAATTTCAAAAACAAAGAATGAAATGAACACACCCCGCCTTCGGCACCCCTCTTCCCAGAGGGGACTGAAAAATACAAGCCCCTTCTGTCATTCCTGCGAAGGCAGGAATCCATGTCTCTATGTTGTTATTTCTTCCCCTTGTTGTCATTTCTTCCCCTTGTTGTCATTCCTGCGAAAGCAGGAATCCATGTCTCTATGTCACCCTGAGCACTTCGACTGGCTCAGTACAGGCTTTGTCGAAGGGTCCCGTCGGAATTATTTCATTCAATTCTAATTATGCAGCTCTGCGATTATTACCCTGATTACTATAATAATTTCCATAATATTGATTTCCGTTATAATCTTGACTTCCTCCCTGATTTCGTTGTGAATTATCATAATTACTTTGATTCTGTGTTCGAGCTTCTTGTTCTCGATACTTTTTAGCTGCTTGTCTAGCTACTTCTCTTTGTTTTATTCTTGAATTATCCCTGTCTATAACGGCTTTTAATCTTTGGGCTTGTGTCATATTATTTTCACCTGTTGAAGGTTGATTTCTTAATGCCTTCGCAATATCTCCAATGACTTTTTTATCGGCTAATATTTCAGCTGGCACTTTTTCTGAAGTATTTTTAGCTCCATTAATTTTTTTAAATGCCTCCGCTGTTATTTGTTGAACTGCGGAACTTTCTTGTCTAGTCATATCAGGATGAAATAGAAATGATAATCTTTTATATAATGTCTCTGGTGATATTGTGTCGTCACCAAGATTATTAATCTTTTCTTTGTTCTTATCTAAATATGCCTGAACTTCTGCATTATTATCTATTTTAGCCTCCTGTTGAGAAGGTTTCTGCTGTTCCTGTTGTTGAGGAGGCTTCGGCTGTTCCTGTTGCTGTCTTCGTTGATAAAAATTTTCCCCTGCTTTATTATTTCTGTCTTGTTCTGCGGCTTTATTTCTTGCTGCGGCTTCTCTTGCTTGTTGTTCTGTTCTAACTCTAGCTGCTAGAACATCATTCCGAATCTTTTTATCCATTAATGTTGATGTTACATAAAATTCAGCCTTGGTTTGAGCATGTTTCAAAATATTTTCCATACCGTATTTTTTTGCCAGAACCTCCATTTGAATTTGGAATCTTGTACATTCTTGTTCTGATTTTATAGGTGGCTTCGAAAGTGATATAAGATATTTTTCAATGATCATATTTTTTGAACAATTGCCGTTAGTCATTTCTTTATACTGATTGGCTTCTTTCAGCATTTGCTTAACTTTCCTTGTGTCCTTTGCATTCAATCCAGCATTCTCGATCAATCTCTTCGTGTATTTATATTCTTCTCTTTTCAATCTTCTTGCTCTATTGAAATTACGTAAGCTTTCGCGGGCATTCTTAATAGGATCAGAATTAACTGACGATTCGTTTGTATTTCTATACATTTCTATCCGAACTACACTTTCATAAGCGTTGCTTTTATTCTCCATTAATAACATAGCCTCCTTGGGATTTAGTGTTAAACCTTCAGGAAGTTTAATACTTCTGAAATCAGATGAGTAAGGACCTACTTCTAAATTCTTTATTTCATTTTTTAATTGTTCACCCGGAGTGTTTTGTACTTCAAAATTATCACGATTGAATTTTAATCCAATCTTATCTTTCTTTTGTCTACTTCGTGGTTCTTGATTGCCTATATAAACTCGATCACCTCCTCTTACTACAAAAGGACCATTGTTTGTATAGTATATAGCTACTTTTTCATTACCTGAGGAAAACTCAATCTTTACTGGCTTCTGGGGAGTTTCAAATCTTTGGTTCCCATTTTGCCTTTCTGCTCCTGCTTTATTAAAATAGATTTGTTCTTTATCTAGTCCGTATCTCGAAGAATTATTACTCGCTGTTAACATAATAAAAAGATTATACAATAAATTACAGCAATTGAGAGAGTATTTCAATCCCCAGATATTTTTTGCGTTGTTATTAGTATATTATTGAATATCTTTAATTATCTTTGTATAAATTCAATTATTTTCAAAACTAGCTTTCACAAAACAGGAGATGAATATCTCTATTCGCTGCCCTATTAAAGAACTTTAATAGTTTAAATTTTGAGCGGTGAATCTCTCGTGAAGACTGATGTCAAAATGTGCTAGTATGTAATATGAAAAATTTCATATGAAAAGATTTTTGTTATATATTAATCCATTATTAATTGTGGGTAAGGTGGGTATGCTAATTAGTTTTTTAGGAGGATTAATTGTTGGTTCTATTCTCATATTTAATTTTTCTCCGTATTTTTCTTTAGCACTTGATAATAAATTTTCTTCTATGTCATCTACGAGTTTTACTATATATAATGAGGAAAATGATTACCTAATTCAATTGCGAAATTTCGAGAGACTTAATGATGTTAAAAATATTTCGACCTCAGTTCGTGAATATTTGAAAATATATCCTATGAGCAATTTAGGTATTGTTCCGCAATGTGATAAAGGGAATCTAACGATTGGTAAAAATAATTATGATTTACAGAAAGTTATTAGCTTGTTTGAATAATTCATGATTCTTAGTTATTTGTTCTTGATTCAAATATTCTTTGGATTTTCCTCTAAAAAATGTTAAAAGATTCATTATTTTACAATCCAAAAATATTACTAGAATCTTCTGCTGATGTTATTGCTACTATAGGGGCTTCTGATGATAAAGGCAATTCCTGTACTTTTTCTAATCTTCTTTGTATTGTTCTGCTTTTGGTGCTTGCGTCTTCTATTACATTACTTGCTTCAGCAAGTTTTTTACTGGTCTTATCCAGTAGATCTCCGAATTTAGTAAAGTCATTTTTTATCTCACCTAGTAATTTCCATACTTCGCTGGATCTTTTTTCTATAGTTAATGTCCTGAAACCCATTTGCAGACTGTTCAAAAATGCCATAATCGTATTTGGACCTGCTACATTTACTCTATAATCTCTTTGCAATTGTTCACACAAACCAAGTCTTTGTGTCACTTCCGCGTATAGTCCTTCTGTCGGTAGATAAAGTATACCGAAGTCAGTTGTGTAAGGTGGGTCTATGTATTTGTCATGAATATATTTGGCTTCTTGTTTAATTCGCATTTCTATGGCTTTGCTGGCTTGATCTATGGTTGGCAAATCAGCTTTTTCTTGTGCTTCGATCAATCTTTGGTAGTCTTCTATTGGAAATTTGGAATCAATAGGCAACCATACGCATTTCATATCTTCGTCTTTACCTGGAAGTTTTATGGCAAATTCAACCCTGTCATTACTGCTTTTTTTTGTTGCTACATTCTTTTCATATTGTTCTATTGTTAGAATTTGTTCAAGCAAATTACCTAATTGAACTTCGCCCCATGTTCCTCTGGTTTTTACATTGGTTAAAACTTTTTTCAAATCCCCTACTCCAGATGCCAGTACCTGCATTTCACCTAGTCCTTTGTGAACCATTTCAAGTCTGTCACTTACCAGTTTAAATTTCTCACCCAACCTTTTATCCAGTGTCTCTGTGAGTTTTTCATCAACTGTATTTCTCATCATTTCCAATTTTTCTCCATTGTCTTTTTGGAGCATTTCAATTTTCTTTTCTAGTGTCTGTCTTATTAGTTCAAATCTTTGTTCGTTTCGTTCAATTAATTGAGTCAATTTCAAATCGTTCTTGTCACCGAAGTCTACTAATCTTTTAGCAAATGCTTCAAAGTTTTTGTATTGTGTATTTGCTATATCCATCATTCTTTTGTCGACACTATCACCGAAGTTTTTCAAAGATAGACTAGTTTCCTCTCTAGACTTTTGACTATTTTCAGAAGCTTCCATTCTGCTTCGGGACATTTCGTCCTTTGTTAATTTTTCGGATCTTTCCTGAATTTTTTCTATATAGTCAATTAGTTCAGAAAAATCTGATTTACTCGAATTATTTTTTTTCAAAAAAACAACGGCAATAATGGCAATATTTAATAGTATGGATATAACAACTAGAATTTCTGTCATAAAATTTCATTAATTACTTAGTACTATAGCATGTATTTTTTATGTTTGTCTAATGACGCGTTGGACGGTGTGGCGGGGGAAAGAATTAACAATTAACAGTCTTACCTCTTTCTAACTTTTAATTATTAATTTTCAATCTTCTTTCCTCTGCATACCATTGCGTAATTTGTGGTGACATAAATAATATGAAAATTTGTGAGGAAGCATTTATTTGTAACTATCTAATACGTAATTAGCCCTTCGACAGATGTCCGTTAGGACAGAGAGGTTAGATTCCTGCTTTCGCAGGAATGACAGAAGGGGCTTGTGTTTTTCAGTCCCCTGGGAAGAGGGGTGCCGAAGGCGGGGTGTGTTCATTCCGTCCTATTTTTATTTTCCGACGAGATCCCTCATTTCATTCGGGATGACATAGAAAGGAAGGGCGAGATGCCTCTTAACGGGATGACATAGAAAGGGATAAGAGGATACATAGATTCCTGCTTTCGCAGGAATGACAGATTTGCGATAAGAGCCTCGGTGTGCTTATTGCCCAGTCCTCTCCTTCGAAAGGAGAGGTGTCCCGCCTGTGTGGGACGGTGAGGTCAGTTCTGGGGTTTGCACCACCCCTTGTTCCCTTCCTCGGTAAGGAGGAAAAAATCCTACTATGGGATAAGTAATTGTTTTAAATATTACAACGACTGTTATAAATGTAGTAAATGATACGCAAATGTGATATAATCCTTATCCAAGACCGCTTTATATAATTTAGATATTGATATGTCACCAAGGACTAACTCACAAACAAATACTGGACCTACACCTACAGGTATTGTTCTTGGAACAGGTACCGTTGCTACTCCTACTATAGTTGCTACTACAGGCACATCCAATAATGATTCTGGTTTTAGTCCAGTTATTGTTATTATTTTGATTGTTGTATTATTAGCTGCTGGTTTGGGAGCATTGATTCTTTTCCTATTAGGTAAGAAGAACAATCAAGAATAAAGAAAAATATAAATATAGAAAAGGGAACTTTCTTAGCTCCTTTTTTTTGCTTTGCTTTTAGTATAGTATTTCCTTTCATAACATTGTATACTTTTGCAAATAGAATATTCGATATGAGTCCGACTACAAATTCACAATCAAATGTTGGTACTGTTACTAGTACACCAGCAATAACTACAATTGCTGTTACTAGCACAGTTCCTGTCACTTCAACTGTTAAAATTACTTCTACTTCCGTACCTTCTTACACTGCAACTTCTACTCCTGTTCCATCAGGCGATGGTGGAAGTCCTGTTTTTGTAATAGTGGCTGTTGTCATTGTTGGTGCCGCTGGTGTAGGTGGTTTGATAATGTTCTTGCTCGGTCGAGGCAAGGCATAAGTATTACAAATCAAAATAGCGTTTTATTCTTCTTTTTATCTCTGCTAGCAGATCTTTTTCTGGTATGCAGTCTTTTTTCTTTTTTACTAAAACGAAGTAAACTACGTTATTATAAATACAGTATATGAAACGTAAACCTCCACTCGAACCTTTCGTATCCGTTGCACAATCGTATTTCCAAATTTCAATTTTATAAGTTATAAAAGGTTGTGGCTCGTACTGTACATGTGTTTTGAATTGTTTGCGGTACATATTTTCAATTAAATATTTTATACTTTCTAACAATTCATGATTGGCTATAAAATCTGAATCTTCGACCATTTCTATATTATATTGTGGAGAAAGTCCTTTGATATGGTCTTTTTTTAGATCTTTAATATCTTTCCTGAAATATGGTAAGCATATTGGATTAATTTTCATAGTCAGGATATTCATCTACTAATGAATATGCCGTGAATAGCGGTATTATTCCCCCCATAGGTGCACTAAGGTACGGTATTTGTTTATGAGAAATTTCAGATAATTCTTTGTAAGAAAGGTCACCATATTTATTTATTACGAAATTAATTGTTTTCTTTTCGATTTCTGAAATTTCATTTGTAAAAATATGGTTGCATTGATAATGAAATTTTTTTGGTTGTGAAATTACCCCTTTTTCGATTAATGTTTTTAAATCTGTATTGAAGGTTACTGACAAAGGTCCAAATTTTTGTTTATCATAGACTATGTCTTCGTTGGAGACAGGTTTATTATTAAATGCATAGTGAATGAAGTCTACAAAGTATTGAAGTTTGGCTAGTTTAACTTTGTCATCTATACCATCTGTTATTTCAATAAGATTGCAAATTAATTGCTGAGTTTTGTTTATGTGTATTAGAGGATTCATAATCTTTTTTAAGTATAGATAAATATACTATTTTTAATTATATAACATTGTTAAATTATATACACTAATTCGAAACCACCTTTTCTTAAATAAATTATGGGAGTTATTGAGACTGAAAGCGAAAAAATAAGTAACTCCTCCTGCCTCCTCTTTCGCATAGAGGAGGTGAAAATTTGCTGAGAATAATATTAAGTGTCGGTGCTTGTGTTTTTCCCCTCCTTCCCGAGGAGGGGATCAAGGGGTGGTGCTTACATATTTAAAAAATTCTGTGACTTAGGGTGTATAATTTATAAAAATAAAAAGAAATGGCGTTACCCATAAATATTCAAAATTTAATAAATCAAGAAACAGTAGAGTCTGAAAGGGTTGAATTTAAGAAAGGCTGGAATCCGGAGGATTGTCTCCATAGTATCTGTGCTTTTGCTAATGACATAAATAATTGGGGAGGAGGTTATATCATTATTGGAATAGAAGCTATTGATGGTGTCCCAATCTTACCACCAATTGGATTAGCTCTATCAGAACTTGATAAGATTCAAAAGAAAATCGTTGAATATTCGTATAAAATTTCTCCTAGTTATACTCCTATTGTTTCACATGAAATAATTGACGGAAAACACATTCTTATTATATGGGCTCCAGGTGGAGATAATAGACCTTATCAAGCATCAATTAATCTTGGCAAAAATGAGAAACAAAAAGTTTATTGGATACGAAAAGCATCCTGTACTGTGACCGCTGGAATCGAAGATGAAAGAAAACTGTTAGAGCTAGCTTCCAAAATCCCCTTTGATGATCGAGTTAATCACAATGCTATAATTGAAGATTTAGATATTACATTAATTCAATCCTATTTAAGAGAAGTTAAAAGTTCGCTTTTTGATCAGTCGTCTAAACTTAGCTTTCTCGAATTATGTAGAAGTATGAATATAGTGAAAGGACCTGATGAAGATGTTTATCCGAAGAATGTTGGTTTATTACTTTTTAGCTTAGAACCGACCAAGTTTTTTCCAGGAGCCATGATTGAAATTGTAATTTACAATGATGATATTGGCGATCAATTAACAGAACAAAAATTTACTGGACCTTTACATATTCAACTTAGAGAAGCAATAAACTTTTTAAAAAATAATGTAATCAAGCAAAAAACTATAAAAATAGAAGGAAAAGCAGAAGCTCAAAGGTTTTATAATTATCCTTTTGAAGCAATTGAAGAAGCCTTGCCTAATGCTGTGTACCATCGAAGTTATGAACATCTGAATTCTATTGAAATCAGTGTAAGATTAGATAGGATTGATATTTTAAGCTTTCCAGGTCCTTTGCCGCCCTTGAATAGAAAACTATTAAAAGAAGAAAGAATAATTCCTAGGGATTATAGAAATAGGAGAATCGGTGAATTTCTTAAGGAATTAAAACTAACTGAAGGGCGTGGAACTGGAATACCCAAAATTAGAAGGAGTATGCTTCTGAATGGTTCCTCAAAGCCAATCTTTGATACGGATATTGATATGACATATTTTATGACAACACTACCTATACATAGATCATTTCTGGATTTTAAATTAGATGATTATAAAAGAAGCATCTTGGAATATTGTTTGTTGCCACATAGTAGAAACGAAATTTTAACTTACCTTAGTTTGACTAATCATAGTGAAAATTATAAAAGACATATTTTACCTTTGATTGAAATAGGTTATATCTCATATACGATGCCTCATATTCCTAGGAGCTCAAAACAAAAATATTTAATAACTCCTGTTGGAGAGGCCGCACTTAACAAGTAAATTAAAAAAAAGTGTCTAAGTGTGTCTAAGTCTTCTGCTTATACTATAGTAAAAATTCTAAAACAATAGACTGATAAAGGGTTTTAGGATAGAGCGTCTGGATTATATATCTCTGAAAAGTGTCTAAGTATGTCTAAGTATAGTGGACGGTACAACCTGCTATATCATGAAAATTATTTGATTTGCGGTAAAGATATATTTTATTCTAATTATTCAGCACTTGACACTGTTGAATCTTCCCCTCCTTCCCGAGGAGGAGATCAAGGGGTGGTGCAAACCCCTTCCGTCACTACGTGCCACCCTCCCATGGGGAGGGATTCATATACAAAAAAATCTATGGGATAAATGGGTAGAAAAAGACTAGTAGTTCGGTTATAATGACAACTGATGTTTCCAACCTTCTTTTATAGTTCTGTCCTTCGGTCAGTAATAAAAAGGTGTTAAATTTTATACTGAATATTTTATTATGAAGAATAAGAGAGTGCTATCTATTGCTGCAACTCCGTATTTTGCGGACAGAGGTGGTCACATTCGAATCTATACAGTTACGAAGTATCTCGAAAAAAATGGTTTTAAGGTTAGACTTTGTACATATCATTTGGGCGAAAATCCTCAAGGTTTTGATTCAAGTGCTATAAAAAGAACTATTAATATGCCTTGGTATAAAAAAACAACTCCTGGTGCATCATTTCATAAATTGTATATCAATTTTTTTCTTACATTTCTTGCTATAAAGGAATATATTAAATATAGACCTGCTTTCATTCATGCTCATATGTTTGAAGGTGTTGTTATTGCTGGCTTTATTAAAGTTCTTACTTTTGGAAGAGCAAATATTATAATGGATTGTCAGGGTAGTTTGACTCAAGAAATGATCGCTTATACTCTTCATAAAAAGAAATATTATAAGCTTTTTGTGCCAATTTTCGTGTTAATTGAAAAGCTTGCTTTAATGATTCCAAATAAGATTTACTGTACTTCAGAAAATAGTTATACCTATTTAAAAACTAAGTTTAAGATCAGAGATTCTAGAATTGAAGTTCTTAATGATGGAGTGGATATGGATATGTTTTTTCCATTTGAAGAAATTAAAAAAGTTGAGATTAAGAAAAGTCTGAATATACCTGAAGGAAATAAGGTTATTGTATATACTGGATCTCTTGCTAAGGCAAAAGGTGTTGATGCACTTCTTGAAAAAGTCCCTACTCTACTTGAATTAATGCCAAATGTAACATTAGGCTTTTTCGGCTTTGGCAAATTAGAAGAAACTTATCGTGAAAAATATGCTGAATATATTAAGCAGGGAAAGGTAATTATTTATGGTAAAGTTCCTTATTTTGAATTAAATAATTTTTTGCAGATTGGTGATTATGCTATCGATCCTAAGAAGGATACTTCAGAATCTTCTGGTAAGTTATATAACTATGCGGCAGCAGGATTGCCAGTTATATGTTTCAAAAATGATCTTAATTACAACTTTTTGAAAGAAAATGGGTTGTATATAGAGAAAATTGAAGATATAAAAGATGTTATTACCGGCGCAAAGAAAACTGAAACTCCTGTCATTCCTGATGAATTTAAGTGGGATAACTTAGTGAAGAATTTAACAAATTATTTATTTACTTACTCAAAATGAAATATACTCAAAATAGTAGTTTGAATGATTACTATAAAAATAAATTTGTTGAAAATAAAAATATAAGAACTGAATATGGTAATTCTGATTTATCATTTGATTTTTTTATTAATCAAAATGTTCCAAAAAATTCAAAAATACTTGAAGTTGGTTGTAATACAGGAACCTTAACTAATAGATTATTTAATGAAGGTTATAAAAATATTATAGCCATAGATGTAAATTCAGAGTCTATTAAATATGGTAGAGAAAAATATCCTGATATTGCTTCTTTAATATCATCATATGATGGTGAGAAATTAGATTTTAGTGATGAAAGTTTTGATTTTGTAATTTCTTTTGATGTTATAGAACACATTCCTGATGTACACAAGCATTTTCTTGAAGTAAATCGAGTCTTAAGAAAGGATGGAAAATACATTTTTCAGACACCAAATAAGTATATTAATACAATATGGATGCTTGTTAATAATAAAACATTTCATAATCTATATTTAGAACATTGCTCTCTACAATCGTATTTTACATTGAAGCGATTAATACGAAAAACAGGATTTACTTTAATTTACATAGGTAAGCATAGACTCTTGAATGATTATAATAAGACTAAGGTAGAAAAGAAATTTGGTAAATTTGGCTTAATACTGCTCTCTATATTTCAGAAATTGCCTATTATTATTTATCCAAATTTTTGGGTAGTCGTAAGCAAAGGTAATTAAATTTATGCTTATTATAAAATGTATTTATGAACAAAAATAAGAAAATAGGACTCGATTGCAGATGTCTAAGTATAAAAGGTGGTACTCGCAATTATGCATTGAATCTCATTAAGAATTTATTAGATATAGATAGAGAGAATGAATATTATATCTTCTATAATTCAAAAAATTTTCTAGGCACATTCAATCAAGAAAATGTTAAAGAAGTTGCATTGAATTTTAATATTAAACCCTTATATTTTATTTGGGACCAAATAATAGTTCCATTCTTTTGTGTTAAATATAAAATTAATGTTATACATGGTTTGAAAAATACAGTTCCACTTATAACTTTATCCAAAAAAATTTCTACTATTCATGATTTAATTCCTGTTTTATTTCCATCTTCAATGAAATTTGCGGATTCTATCTATTGGAAGTTAACTTTTTTTATTGTTTCTAAATTTAAGACTTCTTTAATATTCGTTTCAAACTCAACAAAAGATGATTTTTTAAAGCTATATAAAACGAAAAATTCATACAAAGTTATTTACCATGGATATTTAAATAAAAATATTACAAAGACTGATAATAAAAAAGAGAAAGTTGTTCTATATGTTGGTGCTTTAGAAAAAAGGAAAAATATACCTAGATTAATTGAAGCTTTTAATAAGCTTACAATAGAATATCCAGAGTACAAACTTTTTTTAGTCGGAAAACCAGGACATGAAGATATTGAAATTGATAAACAGATTAAACATTTTCAGTTAGAAAATAAGGTTATTAAAAAAGGCTTCGTTTCAAACGAAGAATTGGAAGAATTGTATTTAACTAGTATGCTTTGTGCTTATATTTCTGCTTATGAAGGTTTTGGACTACCAATATTAGAAGCACAATCAAAAGGATTACCAGTTCTAACTTCAAATACTAGCTCAATGAAAGAAATTGGAGAAGGTTCTAGTCTATTAACAGATCCAAATAATACGGAAGAAATATTTCAAGGCATGAAAAAAATTATTGAAGATATAAACTATCGAGAAGAACTGACACAGCAAGGTTTTAAGAATGTTGAAAGGTTTAGTTGGGAAAAATGTGCTTTACAGACTTTAAATGTTTATAATGAATTATGAATAAAAATTTCCCTTTGATAAGTATCGTTATTTTAAATTATAATGGTTTAAAATATTTAAAAAAAACTATTCCTGCAATTTTATCATTAAATTATCAATTTATAGAAGTTATAGTTGTCGATAATGGTTCAAAAGATGGTAGTTTGGAATTCATAAATAGCTATGAAAATGTAAAAGTTATTAATAACAATATTAATAACTACTCTATTGGAAAAAATATTGGCGCTCTTAATTCCACTGGTGAATTTTTGTTATTATTAGATAATGATATTTTAATTGAAGATAAAGAATTGCTAAAAAAATTAGTACTAAATTACACTTCTGAAACTGCTTTTTTATATGTCCCCATAGTTGATGAGGGAGAGCATATAACAACATATTACGGCCTATATTATGGATTGTTTGGGGCACAATATAAAAATAAACCTGTGAATATTGATAAAATACTAAATTCTAATAAAATAATTCCTATTGGTTCGCCAGATGGTAAATTTATGTTTATTAAGCGCAGTATTTGGTCACTTATCGGAGGATTTGATGACTGTCAAGAATTTAATATAGATGATGTTGATATCGGCCCAAGAGCTTATTTACTAGGTTATAAAAATTATTTATTTGCAGACACTAAACTTACACATCTAGGAGTAAATAACCAGCAAAGTTCAATAATTTACGCAAGCAGGTTCAAGACACTGTTCTCAGGGCATGCACGAAGTATGTTAAAAATTTATAAATATCATAATCTTATTTGGCGTTTACCTTTGTTAACTATATTTATGTTGATAAAATCAATTCGATATTCTGTGCATAAGAGATCAATTCATATTTTTTTCTCATATTTTTATTCAATTAAAAATTTTCTTATATTATTGCCAAATACTTTAAAACAAAGACAAAATATTCAATCTAAGCGTATTATATTAGATGATGATTTTCTTCATATTAAAAGTCCAAATTTTACAATAGATCATGGTAATTAATAAAAAATATAGAATATTGCATTTAGTCCATGGACTACATTATGGTGGTGTACTTACAATAATAAAATCAATAACGGAGTTAAATCAGGATAATACACATACTTTTATCATAAAATACTCGGGAAATGGCGTTAATTTTGAGAAGGGAAATTTGTTGATAAATAAATCTAATACAAAACTTATTATTCCAGTTTTATTTTCAATAATAAAATACATAAGGAAAAATAAAATAAATATTATTCACTGTCATCCTGCTTTGGATACATTAGTATATGCAGTATTAGTAAAAATTATTTTTTTCGGTAAGGTTAAATTAATTATACATGAACATGGAGCTATTATCGGACCCGAGAGCAATAATACTAAATTTTATCGTAAATATTTATTATTAAATAAAATAATAAAACCATTTGTAAATAATTATATCTGTGTATCTGAGTATACTAAAGATCAATTAATTAAAAGGATTAAAATCTCTCAAGAAAAAATCTCTGTTTTACATAATTTTGTTAATACAACTAAATATAATTTAACTACAATTGATAAAGATAAAAAACATAATTTAGCAAAAATATGGAATATATATGATGATCACTTCAATATAGGTTTTGTTGGAAGATTAGTAAAAATAAAAGGTTGGGAGGATTTTGTAGATGCTGCAAAAACTTTAGTAAAAAAATATGAAAATTTAAGATTTTACATTGCTGGTGACGGTCCTGAGAGAGATTTATGCAAAGAGAAAATACAACATAATGGATTAAATGAGTATGTTTTTGATTTGGGATATATACCTGAACCTGTTTATTTTTACTCGATGTTAAATCTTTTTGTAATATCATCTCATCAGGAGGGAGTTGGTATTGTTCAATTAGAAGCTCAATCGATGGGAGTACCAGTAATAGCATCAAATATTCCAAGTTTGATGGAAGTATTGAATGAAGATAACTCTAATAATTTTAGAGTTTTTGACTCGGAAGATTTAGCAAAAACAATTGAGAATGTATTTTTAAATAAAGAATTACAAAAAAAATTAATTAAAAATGGTAGTATAAATGCTCAACAATATAGTTTCGATAACTATATAAAGAAGTTAGAAAAAATATATTTATTGGTTAATAAATGAAAAATAAAATTTGCATAATAACATCATACTTACCTTTTCCTCCTGATAGTGGTGGTCGAGTTTGTATGTACTATAAAATAATCGAATTATCAAAATATTATGATATTTATTTGGTATCTTTAGATAATGAATTAATATTTGAAAAACTAAAAATAACTGAAGAATATTTAAATATTAAAAAGCATATAAAAGAGTTTTTATTGTTGCAACCACAAAGATTAAATACAAAATCTATTTTCTATAAGATTAATGCTTTATATAATTGGATTTTCTCAATTACACCCTATCATATTACAAAATTAAATAGTGTTAAAAATACAAATTTAATAAAAAAATTCTTATCAGATAACCAGATTAAAAATATTATTATTGAATCTACTCAAACGGCATCATTAGTTAATATTAATAAATTAAAAAAAGTTGGCTATAAAATTCTAACTGTAATGTTTGATATTGATCATAAATTATATTGGGATCAAAATTGCTATCGATCGAAATTATATAAAAAATTGCTTTATAGTATACAGAGATATAAAT
>JBAXGO010000021.1:0-18362 GCA_037139335.1 bacterium | reverse complement strand
ATATTCTTCTTCGATTCTTGCAGAGACATTGGATTTTACTTTAAACGATATGCTTTCTACTTTATTGCCTTTGATAATCCCCCATTGTTTTTCATTAAAGTATTTTTTTAGGTCAAATTTATGTTTTTTGAAATCTTGATTGGTTTCTGTAATTTCTAAAATTCGCTTAATGTGAAAATCCCTAAACTCTTTTCTTTCATAACAATAAGCTACGAGATAGAAATTATTCTTATAACAGTAAATATGATAAGGCTCAATTTTTCTATTACTTATTTTGGAACTATTAATTGAATTATATTTTATTTCAATAATTTTTCTCATTGAAATAATATGTGTTAAAGTTTTTATTTTTTCCCAATCATAATCTAGATTTCTTTTTTCTAAAGTAGAAATATTAGGCGTGAAATAATTAAGATCGGTAGATAAGTTACTATTTATTTTTGAATATACTTTTTTTAATACAGCATAAATAGGAGAGCCTTTGTATTTTTCTAAAATTACAGTAGATATAAACATCGAAAACAATTCTTTTTCATTCAAAAACATTTGGGGTAGCTCATAAGTCCTATCAGAGTACATATATTTTCCATCTCTAAAATTCAATGGAGCATTAAAATCTTCTCGAAGTTTGCGAATATCTCTATCAAATGTACGTGATTTCAATTCATTACTAATAATATAATCACTTTTTATTACGTGTGCTTTTTTTAGATGATTATGCAATCTGACAATTCTCTTGTATTCAGAACATTCTCGCATTAAATATTGTTTAATAATTTTATTAAGATACTATGTTTAAAAAACCACTTCCACTACTAATATTCCTTTCACCTATTCCATCATTATATAAAAACTTTACGATATCTGAGCTCTGATATTCTTCATTTATTCCAAATTCCCACATCGTACCTTTAAAATGTTTATCCCATCCATAGACAGTTTTCTTATATTTATAATACGAAAATATATTTAGTGGTAATTCATAATTCTCTAGTTTAAATCGGTATCCAAGCATTTTAGATTCTTGTTTGAAATCCTCAAATTTTCTTAAAGTGTTTTGCTGAACTAAATCCACAAAAGCATTAAAGACCTCTTTTTCAGTCCAAAAAGTGGATTCTTTTTTGGAATCAATTCTATATTTTTCATAAAGATGTATCGGTAACCTAGCTATCATTGGAGTTGCTGTTTGTACCTTTTGTATTTTAGTAAGATTCGGTAGTATTTTTCTCTTTAATACTTGAATTTTATTATTACCTAAAGATATTTCAGTTCCAATATTTTTTTCAATATGCAATATGAGGTCGTCGTATGGCGATGAAATAATTAAAGTAAACTCACTCCCTAAATTACCGCTTTTATCAAACGGAAATAAGTTGCTGTAATTGATATGTTTATACTTTGGTTTATCATGATAAAAATTCCACTTGGATGTTCTTATCGTATCATAAATGAAATTTCGAATATATTCTCGAAGGATAATGGTTGTAGTATCTGTGTGTAGGGTTAAAACAAGTCTCATAATTTTTGTACAATTTAGATGTTCGTTTCAATGGATTATATTAGCAAACCTATATCTTTACAAGTTTATCAATAATCAGCATTATAGATCAGCTAAACTTACAACCTACACTTATTTAGTACCATTATAATTATCCCAGCACTTCAACAATTTTCTTAATCAGTACTTCTCTATCCACTTGATTCGTGAAGTTGTGATCGCCCGTTAATTCTACGAAATTTACATTTGGAATATTTTTATACTCTTCAAATGATTCATTTCCAATTATTTCATCCTGCATGGGTTTGAAAATAGTTATCGATGTTTTTTTCGAATAATTTTTTAGTGCTTCAGCTGGCTGAAACTCACGCATAGCAGACCAGAATGACGCGCCAAGTTTTTGTATCGAGCCATTACTTCTTGGATATGAACTTATGCCTTGTTCATTGATAAATCCACCTTTATTTATTATTCGTTTTTGCAAATCTTTGACACGCTCAGTCATATCCGTATTCGGCATACCAGTAAATATCGTTTTGTTTATACCATCAGGAGAGAGCAAACAGGTCACATAAGTTCCCATTGAATGAGCAATAATACTTACCTTTCCTGAATAATTACTTTTAGTATAATTTAAAATGGATTCCAAATCCTCAGCTTGTTTATGCAAATTAACACCTTCTTGATTTCCTTCACTTTCGCCGTATCCTGAAAAATCAAAACGAATTATTCTAAATTTTTCTTTCAAAATATTTGAAATATCAAGAAATAATTTTCCACCTTCGTTTTTATTTGTGCCAAAGCCATGCGCGAAAATGATCGTTTCAGAAGATTCATTATTACCTTCAATTAGAACATCGAGAGCTTCGTAATATTTATTTAAGATTTTCATAATGAATTAAATATTATTTTTGTTTTTTTTGAAAATAATTCACAATAGTACTATAAGCAAAACCCATTTCTGTAGCAATATCATTATACGATATGCCTTGTTTTCTTCTACGATTAAATTCTCTTTCAATTTCAGGTGTTATATCCTCAACAAATTTCAGTTTTTGATCAGTACTACCGCCTCTTTTCATTCGAGATCTTCTATCTGCAGCAATCTGCAAAACATTTCTTACTTCTTTGGGGACTTTTCTATATATGTATCCACGCAAATTTTTTTCATTTATGTTAAATATTTTTGCTATCTCACTTATAGACGACTGGCCTTCTAAATATCGCTCAACGGCTTCATTTCTTTTTTTTATAAAATCTAAACCATAGGCTTGATCTGGATTCAATGAAATAGTATGTACTTGTTTTGCAATTGTTGCCCGCTCATCAGACCCCATCTCTTTATTTACAATATAAGCTAAATTACTTGCTTTTATTCTATATTTTTTTGCAAGTTGTCGGAGACTCAACCGCCCTATCCGATACTCTTCTATAGCAGCCGCTCTTCTACTTTCATATTCAGGATCAATATCTTCTTGAAACCTTGTTCGTTTTTTTTTGCTCACACTAATAATTCTCTTATATTCATCTTCTCCCAATTTCTCAGATAAAAATCCTGTTAAAACATCTCTAGAAATTTTAAATTGTCGAGATAGAGCATGAAGAGACAAATTATCGTTTTGAAATCTTTGTAAAGCAGAATCCAGTACATCTATAGGAACAGATCTATCACCTTTTTTTGGCATAAAATAATATAAAAATATAAAAGTCTTATTTAATTTTATAATATCTATTTTCAAACGTCCAACTTTTTTTATTATTAATTTTCGAAAGCCTTGTCATAAAGATAGGATCTCTTTAATTATGAAGGTGCCATTTTCACCTCCTTTTTGGGAAAGAGAGGGATCTCGTCGGAAAATAAAAAAAGGGATGACTGTCGGAGTTTTTCCCCTCCTTTCCGAGGAAAGGATCAAGGGGTGGTGCAAACCCCAGAACTGACCTCACCGCCTCGCTTTGCTCAGCACCTCTCCTTTCGAAGGAGAGGATTGGGGAATAAGCACACCTAGTCTCTTCACGCAGATTTGTCATTCCTGCGAAAAATCTAACCTCTCTGTCCTGGCGGACATCTCTCCTTATGTATAAGGTGAGAATATGAAAACAAAACAGGTTCCACTCGCGGGGAGTGTTCATTCCCTGTGTGATAAAATATTCCAACGAGATCCCGCTCAGCGCGATGACATTTTTAGTTGTCATGGTGAGCCCGTCGAACCATGATGTTGGAATTCCTACAGTCGCCCTTCGACAAGCTCAGGGTGACAAATACTTTTAATTCTTAATTCATAATTCATAATTCTTAATTGTTCTTCCCCCACGCTGAAGCCTCTATATGAATAAACTTTTCGGAATTCTTCAAAACTTATAACCCGATCTTTGTATTCATTTTTTTCAAAACTTCCACCTGGATCATTGAGATAAAAAATTTGTTTGTTCAAATCATATCCAGTTATTAGCACTAAATGTCCGCCTTTTTCTTCTTTGGAATTAACAATACTATTTAGTGGTTTGATTGATACAACACATAATTTTCCTTTTGAAATGTTAAAACATATTTCATCAAGCGTAAATCCAGTTCTATATATTTTTGTAATTAATTTAAAGTTATCAAAATATTTATGAATATTTTCATAATTTAATCCAGTCTTTAAATCTTCTAAATGGCTGTTTCTTAAGTCATAAAATACTTCAAATAATTTTTTATTATCTTTTTTGAAAAATTCCAAAATCATTTTTATACATGAAACTCCACACAAAGAATCAGCAAATTCATGAAAATCGCTCAATGTATCAGCTCCACTTTCTTCAAGCCCTGAGGTTATTTCCAGCCATTCTTCTTTTGAAGTAATATCATTATTTTCAGGTATGCCAGTCTGCGATGTATATGGAACATCATATTTTTTATCGTTTAAACTATTTTTATTTATAATATTTTTTATCAAACCATCTTTGAACTTATTAATATTATTAGAATATTTTAGTTGCTGAGGAAGTATTGATGCAGACGACATTCCTGGCAAAGTATTGGTTTCCAAATAATAAATATCACCGGAAAAATTTATCCTAAAATCTGTTCTAGAATAATATCCAAGTTCCAATTTTTCATGTATTTTTCTAGATAAATCTTTTAATTTATTTGTTAGATTTGGAGAAATTCTAGCAGGTGTTATTTCCTCAGATCCTCCTTCTGAATACTTCGCTTCATAATCGAAAAATTCTGTTTTTGGAATAATTTCTGTAGGAGGTAAATCCAAGAAACTATTTTGAAAACGAACACAGCCTATCGATACTTCAACGCCTTCAATTGAGGGCTGAAACAAATAATCTATATCTGGTAATAATTCTAATATTCTATTTAATTCTGCTTTATCGTGAATTTTATAGACACCAACTGACGAACCAGAAGCATTGGGTTTGGCAAATATTGGAAACTTTTCACCAATATATTTATTACAAATATTTAAGTTAAAATTTTTTGGTAATGTTTTATAAGTAGGAATGATATTTACAATGTCTTTTACTGCATTATTTGATTCATATTTATTAATCGAAACCATACAACTAAATGCATCAGAACCTGTAAATGCAATATTGTTCAATGCTAAGATCTCCTGAATATATCCATCTTCGCCGTAATCACCATGAATAGAGTTTACAACTAGAGCTTTATTTTGTTTAAGAATAGTTAAAAAATCTTCAAGCGAATATTTATTTTTTTCTATTTGGAAGAAATTATCCTCCGTCCAATCGACCAATACAGGATTAAATTCTTTCAATAATTCGAGAAAATAATCTTTTGACCGCAGAGAAACTTCCCTTTCTCTCGAAGGAGCACCGTAAAGAATATATATTTTATTCATATTATTATTGCTAATAAAATGAGTTTAACTTATGATATTGTTGTCTGTCATCAAAACGATAGCATATGTAAAAAAAAACACGGCATGAAATTCGAAGATGATGTAAAAAATATATTGAATGAAATCGGACTAACAGAAATCCAATCTAATGTATATTTATATATTTTAAAATCTGGCGGTTCCAACGTTTCAAAAATAGCAAGCTCATTAAAGATAAATCGTACAAACAGCTATATAATTTTAGAAAAGCTAAAGTCATTAAACCTTGTTATCGAGGAAAATAAATATACTGGAAAAGTTTTTTATGCCAAATCTTACAAATCCATATTATCTAATTTAAAAACTAAATCTGATCTAATTACTAAATACGAAAAAAAATTAAATAATTTAGCACCAATATTTAATACATTTACTATTTCGCCTAATAATAAACAGTTGAAAATACGCACGTATGATGGGCTAAACGGCTTAGACGAAGTTATTTACGATATTCTAGACTCCAATACCAACTCATCTGAAATACTTCTATATACTAATCAAGAAAACGAAAAAGAAATTTTCAGCAAATTGAAACACAACGATTTTATAAAAAGAAGAATCGAAAGAAAAATAAAGATAAGAGTTCTGGCTGCAGATAATCAAGCTGGTTCTGCGTTAAAATCGAAAGATAAAGAAAACTTAAGACATACAAAAATATTACCACCTGACTTTCATTTTGATTCTGAAATATACATATACGATGAAAAAATATGCATGATCGACTTCAACCAAAATATTATAGGAGTTATAATAGAAAGTCCAGAATTGTATAAAATCCATTCTCAAATTTTCGAGTTGATGTGGAGAGGGATAAAATAAAATTTACTTTATTACTAAAATTTTATTTAAATAATCCATATCCGCAGAAAATATATTTATTTTTACTAACTCCGGCTTCAAGGTTTTGAACTGTTCATATGTCAATATCGTAGGAATTATGCTATTTTCGACAAATTTTAACGCTCCAACCCCTACCCAAAATTGAACAGTCGAAGATACAGAAGATTTCAAATGAATCCCCCATTTTTTCGTATATACGAACCCCAAAGGTATCATATCTTCAGCAAACGCCCATGGAATATCGTGATCCCATTTTCCATTTACAAAAGCCTCATGAACCATACACGAATCAAATATTTTTTCATATTTTTCTTGTTCTGATATTTTCGAATAATCACATTTATAATTTCTTTCCGTCTTTTGAAGTGAGTCCTTTTTGTCTTTGTCAGAGAGCTTATTCCATTCCAGCTTTAGTTTTGGAATATCTTCTTCGAAACGTTTCATAATTTCGACCTGACTTATTTCATCTCTAATATATGAATATTTTATTTTAAAGTTATATGGTACGAAATTTTTAAAATATTTTAATATGTCTTGAAATTTATTATTATAATTATCAAGATCTTCTTGAGAATAATTATTCATTCTTGATACAAATACTTCATCTGAAAAATAATCCAATATAATTCCTGGCTTATATACCGTGCAAATTGGTAATAAGTATTCTCTCAAAAATATGAAATTTAAAATTTCAGACCAATCTGGATTTGGAGCTGGCATTAATTGCCATTTTTTAAATCCTCCAAAAGGAACGGTTACATGAATAGGTTTTGAATTTTTTATTGAATTATTAACTATATTTGTAATTTTTTGTAAAAGTTCGTAAGGAATCGAGGTTGATCTATATTTTGATAAATTTAGTTTATCTATAACATATTTTTCAATACCTTCAAATTGGATTTTTTTTATATCATCAGCAGTAAGTTCATACTCTGACAATTGTATTATTTGCTTTAAATATTTTTCTAATTCCATACAATTAGCGTATAATGTATTGGAGAAAAAAGGATTTGAACCTTTATCTACTCTTTCAAGTCATTTTGCTTAAACTATCTCCCCCTTTCTTACTGAATATATAATACAAACGGATTGCCGTCAAAGTTGACGAACACTTCCGACAGTTATAAAATACATCATGAATAAAATACAAAAGGTACTAGAACAATTTGGACTTACAGAGAACGAGACTAAGGTATATTTAGAAGTCTTGAGACACGACTATTTATCACCTTTTCAAATAGCCAAATTAACCGATATCCCCCGCACTACCATTTACGACATCATAATGAGCCTTTCTTTAAAAGGAATTATTGAGCTAAAACAAAGTAAAGGTTTTGAAAAACAGCAAACCTTAATACGAGCCAAAAACCCGTCTATACTTAGAAAAATTCTCCAAGACAAGAGAAAAGATTTATCAGTTCTGGAACTGAATATTATGGGAATTATTTCCGATTTGAAGAAGGATTTCCATAGGGATAATACAGATGCATTTGTGAAATTTTATGAAGGAATCGAAGGAGCAAAAAAAATAATGTATAATTTTCGAGACATCGATCTACCTTGCTATGGTTGGTGTTATCTCACTCCAGCCGATGCTTTTGGAAGCGATGTAATTAACGAATATGTACAGAATGAGCTAAAAAGTGATGACGAAAAGAGAAATAGACAAAAGCTTATAATTCCATATAACGAATGGACACGTCATGTAGTAACTTACCAATATAGTAAAAATTCAGACTATATAAAGATATATGAATTTAGATATATAGATAATCCGTCATTCGAAGTTAATGAAGACATTTCAGTTCAGGGCAATATAATTCAAATAATGTCGGCAAAAGATGACGAAATTTGGGGATTAGAAATTACAAGTAATTTACTTGCTCAAACAATGATTTCTTTTCACCATTTAATGTGGAATATGGCAACTCCGATAACAGAAGAAGTTGTAAAATCTTGGGGTAGCAATGAAATTATCGAAGCTGAAAAAGATTTAATCAGCACGGATTAAGCTAGAATAATCCCTCCCCGCGAGTGAAGCCTGTTTTGTTTTCATATTCTCTCCTTATACATAAGGAGAGATGTCCGTTAGGATAGAGAGGTTAGATTTTTCGCAGGAATGACAGAAGGGGTTTGTGTTTTCCAGTCCCCTCTGGGAAGAGGGGTGCCGAAGGCGGGGTGTGTTCAGTATATTCTCCCCTTTTATAAAGTGATAGCTCAAATTATTTGTAAATATTTATTTGTAACTATCTAATACGTAATTAGCCCTTCGACAGATGTCCGTTAGGACAGAGAGGTTATTGACTTTTTTCCTTTGCATTCAAGTTTTCCTACAGTCGCCCTTCGACGAGCTCAGGGTGACATTCCCTTCGACGGGCTCAGGGTGACATTCCCTTCGACAAAGCCTGTACTGAGTTTATCGAAGGGCTCAGTGTGATAACAAGAGTATATAGATTCCTGCTTTCGCAGGAATGACAAATTTGCGCGAAGAGACTAGGTGTGCTTATTCCCCAATCCTCTCCTTCGAAAGGAGAGGTGCTGAGCTAAGCGAGGCGGAGAGGTCGGTTTGCACTACCCCTTAATCCCCTCCTCGGCAAAGGAAAAAAAGGAGATCTAGCAGACCTAATTTACATTTATCCCTGCATGTCAGTATCTTTATAATCATGCTTAAACACATTGTGGTAAAAGCCCTGAGAATACAAAACACCTAATTCTGGCAATGCATTATTCACAGCATCGACACTTACGTCTCTGCCCGACAAATGCGTCAATTCTTTGATTTTATCAGATAGAAATTTAAGATAAACCACATCGTTAACATTGTATTGAATCACAGAATCACTCCATTTCGTATAATCCTCTACCCAATCAGCGTTAAATAATACAGTCTTATCTATAATATTTTCAGTACTAGAAATATAATTCTGCACTAATGTTTTTAGGCTATGCTCTACCGTATGAGTTCTACTGACAACTGAAGATAATTTAACATCAAATATTGGTTGAGCTATTTTTTTTCCAGTTAGTTGATAAAGATAAGCAATATCTACCCGACCGTAGTAAAATAATTTCTCGATATCAGATGTTATTAAATCAGTAAATATTGATAAATCAGCATCTAAATCATATGTATACAGCATTTCTACTCTCATTGAACCATTTTCATTTTCAGAACAAATAGTCCATAAAGCACTACGATCTCTACCAGGATATAATCCAGTAAATTCACCATCCAATGCAATCCATTTACATTTTGAATAATCAAAATTTAATTTTTTGTCTATTATGACTTCGATTTCTTCCCATACTTTTTTTACAGGATTGAAATATTTTGATTTTGTTTTATACATTTTTAAAATTATTGAGATAAATAAAAATAATATCCTCTATCAACAGCTATTTCTTGTAAGACACTTCCCTTCAATTTTCCTTCAGTGCAAATGTATGTAGAAGACCATTTGGAACTAGAATAAGTTATCTTTTTAGCTGAATTTACATTCTCGGGCATTTCATTTATTATTTCATTTGACTGAGTAAATTGATATACAGTATCTTTTATTTTTCGATTGTATACAACTATTCCGCCGTACGGATCTTTCGTAATTAAATATGGTGTACCAAAAGAAGTTTTTCCTTCTTGTGGAAACTTAATATCCTTTACTGAAATAATGTCATTATCTATTTTAATTACCTCTTCTTTAATTGGATACTGAGTAGCATTTTTGTTCAATTGAAAAACTATTACATTATTCTTTCTATATTCCGCTAATCCATCAACTGAATAATCAATTATAATAGTAGGTTTTGTAAATACATTAGCATCTCTAATACTTGCAACATTTGTAAATATTGTTTTTCTAACTGGAATTTGTAAAAGCCGATAGCCGTTTAAACTGCCACCAATAGCAATTTTCCCGTTCCATAAGCTAAAATTGGTTATATCAAATAATGTCAAATGATTATTGTAAGCACGACCCGAGATAACAAATTTTTTCTCACTGTTATCAATCAATCTAGAAAAAACATTTATGGTATCTGTTAAACCATCATATACAATTCCAACCGGTAAATAACCATAATAATCTTCAAGATATGGATGCTGAATTAAAATATTTTTTGGATAGACATAAACAGCACCATTGAATTCCACATAATAAACTTCATCCTGATCTTTAATCCAATTTTGATCTTGAATTTTAGTATATTTCGGATAGATTTTATCAATGCATCCAGCAAAGTCATCTTTGTTCAATGATATTTTTAAATTATCTACATTTATATCCCATGGATTGGATGTAAACTTCATATTGGGATCAGACAATATGCAGCTATTTTGTAGTTTCGCAGGCTCAATGCCAAAAATATAACCACCGCTAATTTTCACAATATCTTTGGTAGTTGTTAAATAATTTTTAGTTAGTAAGTTGATATTACTAGTAATTTCTTCGTCTGTAGAATAAGCGAATGAAGAATTTACTAAATCCTGATTCTTATTAAAATATAAAGTTATGGGATTTGATAATGCTGGATCGACACCTATCGACTGATAAAGACTAAGCTGTGTATCAGATACAAATACTGATGATTTATCCTCTATTTTGGCAGCAAAAGACTTCACATATTCTACAGAATCTTGTAATATATAGACTGGGAAAATATTAGTTATATCAGATATATTTCTATTAATTAAATTAATTTCATCAGCACAAACAGGACAATCCGTTTTATAATAATAAAGTATTATGTTTTTCTTACCCTTTAGTGTTGCTAATTCATATTTGTTATTATTAATATCGGTGAAAGTTATCGATTTTCCAGCAATGTTAAAACCATTTGTACTTTGACTATTCGATGTAGAATTATCCTTACTTTTATTATTTGAGGAAGCACTATATGAATAAGCTAAAAAGCCCAATGCAACAATTATGGCAAAAACAAGACCCACTTTTTTAATCAAAAATCCAGAAGCCTTTTTTAATATTTTTTTACCAAATTTAGTTTTTACATGCATAATAGATTAGATGACAGATTACTAGATTTATTGTACATTGTAAGAGTATAATTGCAAAATAATAGTAAAATTTTCAACGTGGAAAACAATAAACTGACAAAGATTCTAATTACTGGTGTTCACAGCACTCCTGCTTTATCCGTTATGGACGAATTGCAAAAGCGAGGTTACAGTAATTTCGTTTGGGTTGGCCAGAAATACAGTATTATAGGCAATAAAACACCAACATTAGAATATAGAATAATTAAAGATAAAAACATTCCATTTGTTAACCTAATCACAGGTAAACTACAAAGAAGCATTGATTATAACTTCATTAAATGGATTATCCGTATTCCTGTAGGAGTATTTCAAAGTCTGTACGTTATATTGAAATATAAACCAGAAATAGTTGTTACTTTTGGCAGCCATGTAGGTGTTCCAATATCTTTTTGGGCTTGGGTACTCAGAATCCCTGTTATTGATCATGAACAGACCACAACACAAGGTTTATCAAATCAGATAATTTCAAAATTCGCTACAAAAGTATGTTTTTCATGGAGAGAAAGTCATAAAGAAAGTAATAAATACATTTATTCTGGCAATCCAATTGTGAAAGATAGGTTCAAATCCACAACAAACGATATTAATTTTGCTGACACTAGCAAAAAGACAATATTGTTCACCGCTGGGAATCAGGGATCTAGACAGTTAAATCAAATAATATTTGGAGCCGCAGCGAAATTATGTAAAAAGTATAATATTATTCATCAAACTGGAGCTAATCCAACTTCAAATGATTTTTCATATGCTCAGTCATTAGCAGAAGGAATTAATGATAGAGGTATCAAATACATACCTTTACTAAATTTCACAGGTGGAGAGGTTTTCTCTAAGTCTGACATCGTAGTTTCGAGAAGTGGAGCTAATACTGTTTATGACATCGCGGCTCTTGGGAAAATAGCACTCTTTATCCCAATTCCTAATTCATCAAAGGACGAACAGACGAAAAACGCCCATATGTTAGTTAATACAGGTACCGCAAAAATTCTACGTCAACAAGTATTAACAATAGATACTTTGATAGAGCATATAGATAAAATTGATACAACATATGAAACAATGTCAGCATGTATTGATAAATCTAAATCATTAATTGTCTTAGATGCAGACGTAAGAATAGTAAATATCATTGAAGAAAATATAAAAGCACCTCAAATTACTGAACCGAAAGTTACTAAAGAGTCAGATCCTAAAAAGCCCGTAGTTAAGAAAGAAGTTATAAATAAAGAAGTTAAACCAACAGCAAAACCTGTAAAAGTAAATAAAAAAAGCGATAAAAAAATAATGACAAAAGAGACTAAAAGCACAACTAATACAAAAAATACAGATAATTTTACAATACAAAAAGAAAGATTAGCAGAACTATTTTCAAAAAGATTAAACGAGCTTAAAGAATTAAAAGAAAAAGCCGCATTAAATAAAAATGCAGAAAAAATACAAGCAAAGGTAAATGACGGATTATCCATTGTAAAAGATAGAATCCATCATTTAAAAACAAGTATAAATGCATTGAATAAGAAAGAAATTCAAAACGAAGTAAAGGATAAAAAAGAAGAAAAAAAAATTAAATAATTTTAGGTTAAAAGTTTATATATGTCATGCCGCTAAGAGGCATCTCGTCCTTCCTTTCTATGTCATCCCGAATGAAATGAGGGGATCTCGTTGGAATAAAGCTTAGCAGCATCTGTCATGCCACTGAGCGGCATCTAACCTCTCTGTCCTAACGGACATCTCTCCTTATATATAAGGAGAGAATATTAAAACAAGGCAGGCTCCTCACGCGAGAAGAGATTATTATTACTCTAGTGATTTTCGATCCCCTCCTCCGTCTTTTTTTCCCATTGTCGGAGTTGTTTTCATTAGCCCCTTCAACTGTTTTATTTTCCACATAAATAGTCGTCCCTTATTCTGCGCTTTGGGATAGTCAGAAACAAAAGACATCGCACTATCCAATAGAGATCTTGGATACATCTTAGCCATTTTTATATACAGTGCTTTGTGCGGTAAATCACCTAACTTTTCTGCTATTTGATACCCGAAATCTTGAAACTCTCTAGTAATATACTGATTAGCAGGCTTTAATTTTTGCTTGCTTGCAAGTATCGATTTAATAGATGAATATGTTGAAGATTTTTTATTCTGTAGTGGCATAATTTATTTTAAAACTTTTTCAAACTGTTTATATATATCCTTCAAGTCCATTTCATCATCAAACTCTATTTCTATTTTACCTCTGCCATTATTACTATTCTTTAGTTTCACATTCCAGCCTAGTGTATCTTTGAATGCATCAACCATATATTGATATTTTGATCTAAATTGAAAATTTGGTCCTTTTGGCTGAACTCCTCGAGATAGTAAAATTTTTTCTACAAGTTTTTCTGTAGAAATTCTAGACATGTGTTGTCTCACAACAATTTTCGCGGCAGCTAACATAGCATCATCTGAATCGAGCTTCAAAAGTGCAATTCCTGCACCTTCGGACATGTCACCAGATGAAATAAACTGCTGTATTAATTCTGGTAAATTATTTAATTTGAGTTTTAATACAATGTAATAATGAGGAAGCCCTAGTATTGATGCTATTTTTTCACTCTTGAATCCTAATCGTTTTTGCATATTCAAATATGCCTTAGCCTCTTCAATTGCATTTAAATTTTTTCTTTGAACATTTTCAACTATAGCAATCTGCATCATCTGAATTTCAGATAATTGTTTAATTACAGCAGGAATTTCATATAGCCCAAGCTTTTTACATGCTCTTAATCTTCTCTCACCAGCTACCAAGACATATTTTCCATCCTTCAATTTATTTACTAAAATTGGTGTAATAAATCCAGACTGTGAAATAGATTGAGCTAATTCATCAATAGTGCCTTCATCAAATTCAGTACGTGGTTGATATGGATTTGGATCTATAGTATCAACTGGAATGTATTTATATTCAGCCTCTTTTAAATTTTCCTTATTAGTTGATGAAGATTCTACGGGTTTACTTTTTTCAACGTTAATAGTTTTTGTTACTTTTACATTTTTTACTTGTGTTATTGGAGCTTTTTTGTCTTCATTACCAAGTAATGCAGAAAGTCCTCGACCTAAACCTTGTGTCTTCATAGTTTATTTTTTTTATCATTAAATTTAAATCCAATATAGGCAAATATCAACCCCACCCAAATAATAAATAAAAATCCTAATAAAAAAGGATATACCGTCCATAAAAAATCTATCATTCCTTGATTTGATGACTGTTCGCTTAATGCGATAGTACTCGAATTATCTCCTGTTACAGCAGCCTTATTTCTTATATCTTGAGAACTCAAGGATACATTTATTATAACTGGCAAGACAAATAATAAAAATAAAACTAAAAAGACTCCAGATACTTTTTTCAAAAGTTCAGACTTGGATTTCTTTTTTGTTGTTGTAGTTCTCGGATAATCTCCAGTGTTAAAATTATTCATTCTTTCTGAATATACTACCTATAATTTACACAATATACCAGCAGTGTACAAGTAAAGTAAAAAATCAGGAAAAGATATTATCTATTCCTGATTAATTCAATTGAATTGTATTTTATTTTTCGACAGTTACTTTCGTAATTGTAACTGGATTAACAGGCTTGCTTACTTCACCATTTCCATTATCTACAACTTCTGCTGTAGATATTTTGTCTGCAACATCCTGTCCCTCAATAACTTTGCCAAATATCGTATAATTTTTTGGAAGTGTACTATTCAAATCACCAACGGTAATAAAGAACTGTGAATTGTTTGAGTTTGCACCAGAATTTGCCATAGCAATTATTCCTTTCACATAACCTTTTTTATAACTATCTGTATATTTAAAAATTTCATCTTCAAAAGGTTTACCGAAAAAAGATTCACCACCAGATCCATCACCTTTTGGATCTCCACCTTGAATGACGAAGTCTTTCATGGCTCTATGAAATGTAAGTCCATTATAATAACCTTTTTCGGACAGACCTACGAAATTTTCAACAGTCTTAGGTGTTTCATTTTTATATAATTCCAATTTTATTATTCCTTCAGATGTTTCCATCGTTACAATGGGATTTTTTTCTGTTTTAATTTCTTTGCCAAAAATAAAAATAGCAATAACACAGAAAATAAGTATGGTTATAACAATACCAAAGTATGTTATTAAATTTTGTTTATCGGATCTCATATATAAATAAATACAAATAAATTCTTTCGATTATACCCTTTATAATTGTATGTGAACACCCCACTTGAGAATAATTTAGAAAAGGTAGATTGGTATATATATTTTACAAATTTAACAATATAAAATACGAATAATTTTCACCATGCTATAATAAATTAAGAAAATATATGTATAGTTAAGAAAATGACACGTGAATCATCATTTGGAGTAATTCCACTGAAATCGATAGGATATGATTACAGTTTTTTAATGATACAAGATCATAACGGTCATTGGGGCTTTCCCAAAGGCCATTCGGAAGGGAATGAAGTTGAACTTGAAACAGCCATCAGAGAGCTAAAAGAAGAGACTGGCATTAAACAAGTTAGCATCCTTCACCATAAATATTTTATAGATAATTATATTTTTAGATTTAGATCTAATGTAATTAGTAAATCAGTAAAATATTTTATAGGAATATTGGAGGATCAGCCTGTAAATATTCAAAAGAAAGAAGTTGCAAATTATGCTTGGGTATCACCACAAAAGGCATTAGAATTATTGGAATTTGATGGAATAAAGGATATTACAAAAGAAGTAATATTATACATTAATAAAAACTATACAAACATTTTTAAATAATTGCATTGTTGAAAATTATATAGGTGCCCTTCGCTTATTATTCTCTCCTTATAAATAAGGAGAGATGTCCCGCACACGGGACAGAGAGGTTATTGTATTCCAAAATAATTATACATTTTATATATACTGCGTTTGCATTTTTTTAATTTAGAATTGATGAAATTTACTTCACGTTAAGTTCACTCGAACAAGAATAATATTCAGTAATTATTTATTAATGCAAATATTATGAATTATGATATAGATATTAGAGATTTTCTAAAAAAGACAGAAGATGAGATTGCCTTGTTGATATTACTCGGATTTGTAACAGTGTTAATATATGTCGGAATATCAGCAATAGTTTAAATTATTGATAATTTGATAAAAGATAACATTTTATCAGTAGACGCTATTTCGCTTGTTGTCCATGTAACCCCTACGTTTTTTTTCACGATAAGTACCACATAATTATTCACCAGATAGACTTCCGATAGTATTTCTTTTCCATTTTCTTTTGTTGCCCAGCTTTTTCCAACCTGTTCAAATCTTGATGTTGTCATTTGATTTGTAGAACTCATAGATTTCATAGAAAAATATGTTGAAATCCAATTATCTAAGGATATCCCCTCATCTAACCGGCAAATGTTTAAATCTATGGAATTACCATTTTTATCTGTTACCGAATACTTTTTCAATACACCATCGCTAGCACAAGAGAACTCTTTAAAATTATTATCGGTTAAGACTTTTTGAGATATTTCATATCCTGCAGGAACTGAGATATCGACCAGTGATTTCTGCCTTTCCGAGATAGGAGTCGCCGTTAAAGAAACTATATTTTCATTAGAAATATTTTCTTTATTTGCTGTGAAGGCAAGAATTATAATGACCAAGCTAACAATTACCAGCGCCAAAGGCAACAATAACATATAGAATAAGTTAGCATCCTGATTTTTTTGAATATTTTTTTTCTCCAAAATTGAGTTCTATTTATTATTCAGTATAAGACTTATTAATAAAAATAATCAAATTTTTTTATTTTATCTGTTATAATCAGAGATATAATATAATCATCAAAACATATGAAGTTTATTATATTCCACGGTTCGTTTGGTTCCCCAGAAATTAATTGGTATATACCATTGAAAGAAGAATTAGCTTCTTTTGGTCAAGAGGTATGGATTCCCAGACTTCCAGTGAATACATGGGATGAAATCACTATGGTAGGACCAGAAAGCACTGAAAGTACCCAAAACTTAGATAGTTGGTTTTCATCTTTTGACGCAAATATTCCCAATGCATTTAAAGAAGGTGAATTATGTTTTGTTGGTCATTCAATTGGTTGTTTATTCATATTACACCTTTTGGAAAGATATAATATCAAATTAGACAGTGCTATTTTCGTATCCCCCTTCCTGAATAAATTAAATAAATCATGGCAAATAGATCTTGTTAATGAAAGTTTTTATAAGTCAGATTTTGACTTCGAAAAGATTAATAAACTTGTAGATATTTCATATTCTTTGTATTCAGATAATGATCCATATGTAGATATAAATGACTCTTTGGAGTTCATTGAAAAAACAGAAAGTCTGCCGATTTTAGTTAGAGGTGGTGAGCATATGAATGATGAGTCTGGTTTTCAAAGTTTTCCTTTAGTTGAAGAATTATGCAAGACTAGATTTGGTTATAGTTCACAATCAATAATTTTATAGTTAATTTTATGTCATGCGAATTTTGCGGGGTAGATTTTTCTAAAGTCAAATTATTCGAAACTAATTTCTGGACTGTAATTTTGGCAAACGAACAATCAACACTTGGAAGATCTATAGTGGTTTTGAAAAGACACGAAGAATGCCTTGCAAAAGTTACAAAAGAAGAATTTGAAGACTTGCATGAAATTATTATAAAACTTGAAAATGGCATTACGAAAGCCTTTAATCCTCAACTTTTTAATTGGTCATGCTTGATGAACAATGCTTTTAAGAATAATAAACCTAAACCTCATCTACACTGGCATTGCCGACCAAGATATAAGAACGAAATAGTATTCAATAACATTACATTTATTGATACTAGATTCGGGCATCACTATGATAACAGTTACAAATTTCTAATCGATGAAAAGACTCAAATAAAAATTATAAGAAAGATTGTAGATAGTATTGATAACTATAAATTTGCCCAAAATGTTAGCTTTTAATTTTTAATTCTTAATTTTTAATTCTTAATTTTTAATTCTTAATTCTTAATTCTTAACTTTCAATTCTTAATTCTTAATTATTAATTC
>JBAXGO010000020.1:0-20172 GCA_037139335.1 bacterium | reverse complement strand
TTATAAAAGGGGAGAATATGGAAATGAAGACAAGTTCGGAACCCCTCTTCACATTATTTTTTAGTAATATCTATCAAAAATCTTTTCAAATCTTTTTTCCCAATAATTGCAGGAAATGTTAAACCTTCTCTTTCCTCTATTGTTGCTTTGGTTTCAATAATTAAACCGCTCATTTCAAATTTTATTTTTACTAATGGTCTAATTGTTACTCCATTACTAGCTTTTATAATAATAAGCCTTTGAATATTTGGGTTTTCTGTTCTTGCAATTTTGCTCCATTTTTTTCTCAACAAATATGCTTCATCTCTATCCAAATTTCTTTTTTCAAAAGGCAAATTATTGAAGTAATCAACTATTGAAGATAATCCAATTTTTTCGGCAATATCATAATTAATTGTCGTTAATGTAGCACCAGTGTCAATTTTGACCTTTGCATCTATACTTTCGTTAGTTAAAAAATTCATAAATTTTGCTTTTTCTTCGATGCCAATGACTTGTTTACCAGATATTTCCTCGATAGATTCTTCAATATCTCCTCCGAATAAACTTTTTGCAACATTTACACCTCTATTCATTGTCTTTATTTTTAACCCTTTCACTCGGTTCAATCTTCCTTTCAATCCATCCTGGTTAGCAATTTGAATACCTAGTCCAGGTCGAGCATTTAGTTCCATTACCATAGGACCGTATACATCATCTATAACAATATCTGCACCCAAAAAGCCTATTCCAGTTACCATTTGGCATTTCACAGATAACTCCAGTATTTTATCCCAATATGGAATTCTAATACCTGATAAGATCATGTCATTGTCAGGATGATATTCAATAATATTGTCGTACTGAACTGCTGTAGTTGTCGTACCACTAGCCATGTCTATGCCGACAATGATACCTCCACGATGTAGATTAGCCTTACCATCACTAGCTTTTGTCGGCAACCTTAATTCTGCCATAACAGGAACTTTGTTATAAACAATTACTCTAATATCTGGAACTCCTTTGTATGCATATGGAGCTAATGAGTGATGTGTAGTTACTTTCTGCTCGAAAAATGCCGTATCTGCTTCATTTCTCAATGAATATTCACCATCTAGAATTCGTAAAACTCTTTCTTTCAACTCAGCTGGTTCTACTCTTCTTCCATCAGTTTTTATAAATAAACCAGTCTTATTTGATTTCCCTGAAATGACAATGATTCCACGGCCTTCATAACCATTCTTTGGTTTTAGTGCAAATGATTTTGGCAAACTATGCCAGTCGAATGATTCCAAATCTTCAATATTTCTAATTTGAGAAATAATTTTAGGAGTTGCTATTTGATTTTTTACGAGTATCTTTTTCGTAATAAGTTTATTATCTGCTATTTTTCTGGCGCGTCTTTTATTATTTGGACGTAGAAACATCAAATTTCTTTCGTTCAAACCCAATATATCATCATTATCAGATAAAATTGAAACAGCGTCTTGAAAATAACTAGAAATGCTCATACTTTTTTAATTGTAGATTTTTTTATAGTTCTAAATCTCCACATTTCAGAAAGTCGTAACCCCTTCCATTTTCCAATAATTACATTTAATAAAATTGTAACTATAATAATATATGGGAAATCTAATAATAAATTTCTCATAAAATCCCATCTTATTAATAATGATCCAAGTACAGCAATTACAATTGTCTCGGCAAAGAGATATAAGGCAGTACGAGAGCCTTTTTGGATTTCAGTCGATACGAAAGTTTCAGCAAATGAAATTACTAATACAATAGATAATGCACCCTGCTGAGCATAAGCTGCTAAAGGATCGATTATTGTTAATATATATATGAAAACTAATGATGCAATTGTTGAAACTCCAATTACTAATGATAGTCTTGATAAATAATGAATTCTCAATATTGAAATACTATATCTGGTTACCAAACCTATTGCTGCTAAATACAGTATTAATACTAGTCCGATCTTGAAACCAAGCGTAGCTAGCGCATAAGTTGCAATAATAGGCACATACATGCCAAATGATTTCAACCCTAGAATATGTCTAGCGCTGACAACCAACATTGCAATGATAGGCAACATTAAAATAAGAATAAGCGTTTGTTCAGCAATTGCCTTATCAGTAGATAAGTAATTGATGAAATGCTGTGCAACAACATCCATCTTTATAAGCTAATATATAATATATTACAATTCCTGTGAAAATTTACAAGTTATTATTCTCCAACAACTTCAGAATAAATTTTAGCAAAAGCAATGTTATTGCTCAAAACATATTTCATATATTCTCTCATTGTTTCTGGTGAATATTTTTCCTTCATTTCAGGACTTGCATTTATAATTGCTTGATCCAATTCTTCTTCTGATGGTTCAATCTTATTATCTATAGCATATTGTGATAGAACAAATTCTCTTGCTAGATCAATCTTTATCATGTTTTCCCATTCCTTTCGCAATTCTTCTAAATTGATATTTTTTTCTTCAATATATTTGTCATATTCGAAACCTAGTTTTTCGATACGAGTCTTATAATCAAATTCCTGTTGAGCAAGCATCTCTTCTAGAATTATTACTGGTAAATTCATTTCTGACTTCTTTATAATTTCATCTAAAATGCTTGATCTGAACTGCATTTCATTCTCATATACTTTTTGCTTCTCAATTTCACTCTTTACCAAAATCTTTAATTCATCAAGGTTATTAACATCCTTAATATTTAGTTCCTTTATAATTTCATCAGTCCATTCAGTTAATTCGTCTTTCTCTTCTTCAATTCTTCTTGAATTAATTGAATTTAATAACAAAGCTAAACTTTGTTGCATTTCTTCGTCTGATATTACTATTTCAGGTTTTACTACTTTAATAGTAGATAAATCAGCTAGTTTAGGGTCTACTCTATATGCAAAAGAAAGTGTAAATGCAATATTCTTATCTTTTTCTGTATTATCAGAAACGATATCAATTTTTAAAGCTGATATTGGTTTTTGCTCAATTGATTGAAGACAATCTTTTGCGATTGTATTTACCATATCATCAAAAGAGGCTTGAGAAATCTCTTCGTAATACTTAGTTTTTACTACATTCATTGGTACTTTGCCTTTTCTGAAGCCAGGCATTGTAACTTTACCAGCATATTTCTTTGCTGAGTTTTCCCAAATTTTCATGTATTCCTCAGGACTGACTCTTACGTCAATGTCAATTTGTGCTTTCTTAGGGTCAATTTTTATATCCTTTTCGTATTGAATAGTATTCATGGTCAAATTATAAATTTAAAACTCATAATAATACCAAAAAAACGGAAGAATTACACCTTTTCAAGTTATCTTAGAAGTTCCAACACTCTCCCACACTACCGCCTGTCTAAAAAGCTACATTATCTATCCAATATCTTGTCATCATAGAAGCATTTGCAAGATCTATTAATTTTTCCTTCTTCACCCAGTTATATTCTTCAATTTCATTTTTTATCAATTGTGATTTCTGCACCATTCCATTCAACAAGATAAAACTTTACTAATTCCCTAAAATTTTCATCTTCGAATACATTGGAGCCCTTGAACGTTAGATTTTCAATATTTATTTTTAGATAATATCTATTTGCCTTTGAATTAATCCTTTCAGTTCATCTATTAATTTTGCTTTTGCCCAATCTTTCTGATTTTCATCCAAAACTTCTCCCAAGCCAGATAATACAGATTTCGGATCTATTTTACTAACAAAATCGTAAAAGAAAAGATAAAATTCTTTAGGACTTTTTCCTGTCCTATGTTTAATAATGTCATAGTTAATTTCAGCAGCAAAAGGGGTACCTAAAAAATAGTGGCTGTCAAAAAGATCCCTGTTTGCAATACTAGTTCTTTCTGTTACAGCTACTAGTTTATGAGCAATCATATCTTGAATAACCATCACTTTAAGAATTACACCATAAAACGATTTTAATTCATAATGATTATATGGATTTTCTCTTGTAGATATTTCAACTTTTATATTTGCTAATCCATCTCCATAACTAACGAGCCAAAATAACGTATTAAATTTTTTACTTTGATCTTTGACCACATATTTTGATGATAATAATTTCGTCATTTTATTTACAAAAACATCTAACTCTTCAGTTTCATTATCCATTTTTACAATTAAATCAAAGTCTAAATCTACTGAAAATCTAGGTAACTCATAAAAAAGCATAGCTGCCGTTCCGCCTTTAAACCCTAGAAATGTTCCCAAAGTTCCGTCTTTATAAATATCTATCAGAATATTTGTTAAATTAGTTTTATGTTTTGTGATATCTAATGCTCTCATTTTGAATATTTAGTTATAAATTCTGAAATTATTAGGTTTTGTTGAAAGACTTTTTCGTTCAAAGCTTTCATAAAATCCCAACGGATGTTTCTTAAATTATCAAAATATTCATCCCCGTCTAAGTATAATTTATCGCAAATAGCTCTTTCAGTTGATGCTATAGCAACACCATCTGTATTTTCTATTCCAAAAGGGTTTAACAATATTTCGTCTTTAATTTTTCTATATATGTATTTCTGCCCTTCAAATTCAGCTTCTTCAAACCTATTTGTAATGACATAAATAGAGGAATAGGGCTGGAAAACAACACCATTTTCTTGTAATACAGTATATAGGCTTATATACGAAGGTTTTCTATATTTATTAGCAAATTCTTTTTTTGAATAGTTCATACTCAAGGCATAAATTCCGTCGGAAATTTTATAAATTTCCCCTTCTCGAGCAGAATAAGAAAGTGCATTATAAATGCTTTTTTGATCACTTTCGTTCAATAAAGCTTGAATATCTGCAATTGTGAAGACTGTAGACATATTGTCAATTTTTCTAATTTTATTACTAATACCCATAACATGTAGTGCTGAAATATTCAGTACCACATGTTACACCCAGCTATCATTTTTTTCAAGCCTACACATTAGCTGGTAGTGAATCACCCCAACACTTTCAAGCTCATTCCGCCATCAATTACTAAGATTTCACCGCAAATACCATCGTTTTTCATTAAATAAATAGCTGAATCTGCAATTTCCTCAGGTGTAATGAACCTGTTAATAAGTTGTGTTGACGCATACGAAGCTTCTTCTTGTGCCGTCATCTCTCCCCGTTGAGGTGTAAGCGTTTTGCCTGGCGCGATTGCATTTACAAAAATGTTCGGGGCAAGGGATTTGGCTAAATTCATGGAAGGATTCTGAGTCTTTTGAAGATAAAAGCTCCACTAGGAAATACATTTCATCTACTTTGAGCGGGGTAGAAGAATTCTTCATCTTACACGAAAGAAAAAACAATAAACGGTCTCTGGAAGAGATTTATCTCATTATTTAAGATGAATTTCCTTTGAGTCATATCTATCCTATGAAAATATACCATTTCTTGAAAAGAAATAACCGTAATAAGGCTGTTTTAACCTTTTTTGGAGCAAATATTTAGTCACGCCATTTTCTTTCTTGATATAAATAATTCCACAAGCAATTTTTGCCTGCCTCTCGATAAATTTGTTATCTGTATCAAAACGATTGGCAAACTCTTTTCCCTTAGCAGTGAGGGAATATTTACCATCATTGAGATTTTCCACTAGATTCAACTCTACCAATCGCTTAATGTGAAAATTAAAATGATCGGAATCGAGCTTAGTGATGTTTAAATCCGTATATCTCGCTGACGGAACAAAAAGTAAGGCGCTCAATATATTAGCCTGTGCTGGGTGAATTTCATCAATTTTCATTGGTTTATGTTTAATGCTTGATTAAAGTACATTTAGACACGAAAATCTACTAAAGTTGAATTTAGTACTATATGACTTCACATTATTGTGGTAAGAAAACATTCTCATATTTCCTCCTTTTTTCTTTTACAGAAAGATCCGTAACCTTTGCATGAGTTTCATATTTCGTCACTTCAATAGGGTTAATTTTCATTTTCATAGAATCTGCTAAAAAGTAGTACATCAATTAGCATCTCTATTTTTCGTCTTTACCTGTCTCGATACGTGGTTGTGGGCGATCTTTCTCAATAACTGAAACAGCAATCTCTTTAATCTGACGAGTCGAATCCTCCATTTGTGCTTTCAATTGTTTTATTTCAGACTCTTGTGCTTTTATTGTTTTCTCTAAATTCTGAATGGTTATTTCAGAAACTTTTTTCTCTCCGGCAATTTCTGCCATTTGAATATTATATTTTTGTTCGAGATCTCTCTTTGTCTCATCCGATACCTGTTTTCTAACTTTTTCTATTTCTTGAGTAAGAATTCCATCAAATTGAGCTACGGTTGTTTTTAGTTGTTCATACTCTGCCTCTCGATTCTTTAGTAAAAGTTCTTTATCACTAATAGTTTTTTCTTTTTCCTCAATTTTTTTAGAAAATTCAGATTCCTCTTTTAACCGCTTTTGTTTTTGATCGTAATTATATTCTTCCTGATCTCTTTTTCTTAGTTGTTCGAGGTCATGTTTTTCATCATCCCAAAGTTTTTTTGTCTTCTTCTTTTCATCCTCCCAATCAGCAAGAAAACGTTCCTTTTGCCTATAAAAATCCGACTCGAAATCGTTTTTAATTTGAACTAAATTCTGCAACGTAGTAGCTTCGGCTTTTATTTTATAAATAATCTCTAAATCTTTTTTAGCATCTAAAACCTGTTGTCTATATTTTTCTAAAGATTCTAATTCATGCAAATTATCCTCGTAAAGTTGTGTCAAAAATCGAGAAACATTTAATTTCAATTTATTAATATTTTCAAAAACATCTTCGGTCTTCAATTCACTTTGTTTGAGATTTTCTTTTTTAGGACTTTCCGCTTTTTCGTATGGAATAGTAGACTTATCCAAATCTGCTAATTTCTGCGTTAAATCAATATAATCATCAATTAATTGTTGCTTCGTTTTTTTTGCAAGAACAGATGTTGTATCAGCCATATTATTCTAATTTAATTAGCCGATTATATAACAGAAAATGGATTTCGGCATTAATACGTAACACAATTTAGATTTTTACAGAGTTTTCGCTCTATTTACTTAGAATATACCTACTCAAAAATAATTACAAAAAAATAGTACAATCAAAAGGACAATTACAAATAAACATTTGTTATGAACAAACCAAACGAAAAGAAACTTAACCAGCATACTGAAAATAAAGACCTTCTGCAAAGACTAAATAATTGGTCAAATGAAAGAATTCCTTCAATGGAAGATTTAATTTAGTTTTTCAAAGATGGCGGAACGTTACACCTTTTAAATAAGACAAAAAGCCTTGGTTTTGGCATCAGCCTCAACTTTTAATTTCAAAATATATTGAAATCTTTCAAGAGTTGTACCAAGAATTAAATTAATTATTAATATAAGAGCTATTCCAAACAGAGGAAAATACAAATTATCAAAATCTCCATTTTGAGCTAGACTTATAAACGATTTATACAAAAGTGGAACTATATTCCAAATTATTGCTGTTGATATTACACAAAATAGAAAACCGAAATAAATGAGTTTATATTTAAGTACAAACTGAAAATAAGTTTTCAAGATTTTCCCAAAATTCATTTCGTTAACAATATATTTAATAATACATAATTTCAAGTAAAGTTCACAGAGGAGAATAATATAAATACGAAGTCGTGATATAATTACCCGAATTAGCCACTTTAATACTCTATGGATTTCGACACGTTAAAACAATTAATTTTCATCTGTTCAGGAGTAATAATTGTAACTTTATTATTTTCTATAATTATAAATAGAAAAATTTTCAAATATTCCTTTCGTAATTTGATAAACAGCATTTCCAAAAAGCAAACAAAGTTAATATTTTTACGGCTATTTTTAATAATTTTTTTATCATCCCTACTCTTCTCTTTCGCTTATTCCTGTATAGATATTACGTGGAATATAGCTGATAAAATGAAGAATAACTTTTTTGGTAAATATCAATATGCATATATATCGACTAATATAAGTAAAGACATTAACAATCTTGTTTCATTACAGGATGAAGAAATTAAAAATAGTCAATTAAGATCTGGTGTTTATTATAATGTAGCTATATCTATTAAAGATGAATCTATACCCAATGTTGTTGTATTGGGCTTGGATAATACAGATTTGAAGAATGGCCAATTCATGTATTTCACTGACGGAAATAAAAACTTCAATTCTGGAATAAGTATTTATGGTAATAAATTAGAATGGAGTGGTGATAATAAAACACAATTAATAGATGGTTTACAAAATTTTAGAGGATGGAATTATTCAACTACTTCGACTATTCACTCTTCGAATTTAATAATCACGGATGTGAATACAGCCTTGAAAGTAACAGGTTTGCTTTCTAATAATATTATTTTTACAGATAAAAAATTTGATATAAGTGCAAATAGGTTAACTAAAAATATGTTAACTGATGAAAAAAACACTTATATAAATTGGTTATCTGAATATTCACAAAGAGATTATTATCAAGGAATATTCAATTCATATAGTCCTTTTTCAACATTGATGGTTATAGCTATGATTGGATTTGTAATTTTACTTTACCCTTTGTATAAAACTGTTCGGAATATATATGATGAACAAGCAGATAATTATCTTAAACTTAGATCTACAGGTGCACCTGCAGGTAATGTTACGAAATATTTAACATATTATTTCTCAATACCATTCCTAATTATAACCATAATTAGTAGTTATTTGGCATATGCTTCGACAGGATTCTTGTACAAAGTATTTGATCTATCGTTTATTTATAACTATTCAATAAGTGCTTTCCCATGGAGTGCAATTACAGGTTCAGCCGTTGTAGCTAATGCAATATCCATATTTTTTGTAGTCGTATTCTTAGTATTTTACTCAATATATTCGCCACAAAACCAGTTCAAGCCTGCTAAAATCAGCATGTTTAAATTGACACTCGGCATTTGTTCAATACTATTTGGAATTACTGTATTATTCTTTCTAAATACACTTCCTAGTGAAGCAATGGGATTAATACCTTTTCTTATAGTTTACGGACCAATAACTTCATTATTAGGCTCAACAATATTTTTGAGATTAAAAAATAAATGGAGATTTATTGTATTAATTATTGCATTAGTTATATTTATACTTGGAACAATATTATTAATATCTTTAGGTAAAGTTTATGAAACACCAGCTGGATTAGTCCTTACTGGCCTATCTTTCATATTATTAACTACCTTAATTATTAATGAATATAGTTATAAAGATTATCCAAAATTATTTATTTCATCAGTATTTATCTTTGTAATTACATTTATATTAATTATTTCTCCAGTTGGACTAATACTAGATAATTTGAAATATTTTTTTGATATAAATTTTCAAACATCTTCTGCTTTTGATAAAAACTTTGACTTTGATAATACAATAGGTAAAGAAAATATTAAGAGTAAGATTAGTATTTCTAGAGCTGCTTTACTATTAGATGATCAGAACGGAATGAAATTTGTTTCCAGAATATTGGAAATGGTGACAGTTATGCCGGATTCTTTAACTGCGACAAATTTAACAAATGATGAAAAGCAATCATTTTATGACTCAACAGATTATGTAATTCTGTCGCCTGAATATAAAGATATTGGATTAAATGAAGGGCAGGAAATAATTTTACAAGATATCTATTCTAATCAATGGGTAAAAAAGAAAATATTCAAGATTATGTCGGATAATATTAACGGAGATTTAAGTAATCGAATTATATTTCCTTCGCTCACGACTGATTTCGATGCAAAAAAATCAACAGTAAATACAATTTATCTCATAAAATATAAAGATAATAAGAATGAAAATATTAAAAATTTGAAAAAGATTTTAGATAAAAATAATATTTTCATAGTGCAAGATGTTGAAGAAAAGTTGAATGTCTCTCGAAATAATTCTATTAACATTTTTAGATCTTTGAAATATATTGTTGTCATCTTATTAATATTCGTTATATTCCTGTGTGTTACTCGAGATATTATCAAGGGGCTAATTGCTAATGTTATTATATTTGTAGGCTCTTTGATTATTGCATTCTCGTATGAAATCACTATAACAGGAAATGCTAATTTAGAAACAGATATTGTGAATTTATTGATGATTATATTTATTTCATTTATTGCTGCATATGGCTCAAATTTTGCGATCCGAAAAATTAAAAATAGTAAATAAAATTGGAGGAACTGACATCCTAATTGCTGACAGCATTAGTTTTGAAATTAGTGAAAAAGAATGGGTTAATTTATCAATTCCACATGGTGGTGGAAAAAGTATAATTTATAAGGTTCTTTTGGGACAATCTAAGCCCACTTCTGGATCAATAGTATATAATAACAAAGCCAAAATTGATGACTATGATAAAGACAAATTTTTGAAAAAAAATATAACTGCTGTGCCAGAATATCCGACTATTATAAGTTTCTTTACCGTTAAAGATTGGGTTAGACTTCAAATAGAATTAATAAGACCAGAAAAGTATAAATCAAGATTAAAAGACTTTTACAAAAAACTTAGTGATCAAGGGATTGAACCAGAAAAACATGTAAATCAGTTAACACTATTGGAAATTAGAAAGCTTGAAATACTATTCTCATATTTAGCAGATACAATCTTAATAATCTGTGATGATATCGATATCGGATTGAATAAAACCGAATTAGAAAATATGGCTGACTTTCTAAAAACGATAAATAAAGAAAGAGCAATTTTGACACTATCGGGTAATCCAATATGGAATAAATACGCAAAAAAAGTTGTAAGGATTGGTTAGGTTTTTTACGCCATGTTACTGTATAATAAGCAATATTTGAAAATTTAATGAGATATTTCGTAGTACCACAAAGAGTTCAACAGAAGGTTATACATTTTACGCAAGATCAAATGCACCATATGCGTAAGGTTATACGCTTCAAACCTGGAGATAATGTGGAATGTTTTGACAACAGAGGCTATCTTTATCGTGTTGAATTAAAAAAAATTAGTAAGGACTCTACATATGGCAAAATCATCGAAACAATAGAAACTAACGATGCCAACGAAAGGAAAATAACGATACTCCAAGCATATCCTTCCGCACTACCAAAATTAGATATTGTAGTCGAAAAATGTACAGAAATTGGTGCTCATGCATTTATATTATTTAAATCCAAAAGATCTGAATTAATGGTACAGCCATCAGAAGAAAAAATTTCAAGATGGAAAAAAATTGCTATAAAAGCATCTGAACAGTCTTTGAGAACAAGTGTTCCAGAAATATATACAATTGATAAATTTTCAGATCTTGATTTTTCTGAATACGATGCGAAGATTTTACTTTATGAAAAAAGTGAAAATATAAATTGGCCAGATGAAACTCAAACTGCAAAAAATATAATTGTAGTGATAGGTCCTGAAGGCGGATGGGAACCAAATGAAGTTGAAGAAATTACAAAGGAAGGTTTCGTAGACTGCAAACCATTTAAAAACATTTTAAGAACGGAAACTGCACCCATTGCTGCTTGTGCGATATTGGCATAAGAATTGCCCACGTCGATTAAAGAATTTTTCCCCTCTGGGGATTAAGGGGTGGTGCGGAATGAACACACCCCGCCTTCGGCACCCCTCTTGATAGAGGGGACTGAAATACACAAGCCCCTTCTGTCATTCCTGCGAAAGCAGGAATCCATGCACTCTTGTTGTCACCCTGAGCTTGTCGAAGGGCGACTGTAGGAAAACTTGAATGCAAAGGGAATAAATGAATATATAACCTCTCTGTCACGCTGAGCGTGACATCTCCCCTTTTTTAAAAGGGGAGAACATGGAAATGAAGACAGGGTACGGCACCCCTCTTCCCAGATGAAACTTTTATAACCACTATGTCCCGCTTTGTCGATGTACTCAACAACCATTCAACTATCAAACTAATTATATTTTTTCATGCTAAAATGGGTAAATTAATAAAATATTATGCCTGAACCAACTGATACAAATATTCAAAATAAGCCTATCATCATTCAAAAAACACCACAAAGTAAATTCTCTAGAACTCTTGTCGGAGTCTTGGGATGTCTTGGTAGCTGTTTCGGTGTTTTAGTAATTTTTATATTTATATTATCTGCATTTGTTGGAATTGTTGCTTCATCCGCAGGTGTCGCTCTTACAGAAAATGTAGTTCAAGCAGGTACCGTTGCAGATAAAATTGCAATTATTCCATTGAATGGAGTAATTGTTGATGATTTTGGCAGCACAAATGATATCTTTAACTTAAATTCAGTTATCACGCCGGAACAAATAAATGGTTTGTTAAATATTGCTGTAAACGATGATAACGTCAAAGCAATTATTTTAAGAGAAAATACGCCAGGTGGAAGTACTCTTGCAATGCAGAAAATATGTAATAAGGTTAAATTAGTAAATAGTACTAAACCTGTTTATACATATATCGAATCGATTGGAGCATCAGCAGGTTATTTTATTGCAAATTGTTCTAAATATATTATTTCTTATGATTACGCAATAACAGGTAGTATAGGTGCTTTAATGGAATTTACTGACATGTCGGGACTCTTCGACAAGCTTGGTATAAAAAACAAAGTAGTTACAAATACCAAAGGTACTCAGAAGGAATCTGATGTATTTTCAAACAATTCCGTCGATGAAAAAAAATATAAACAAATTCTTGATGACATTTTTGAGAATTTTATAAAACAAATTATGGAAGGAAGAAATAGTGTTAGTAAAGATAAAATTACTGAAGAAAAATTGAGAACCTTTGCTACTGGTGAAGTATTTTCTGGTAAACAAGCAAAAGAATTAGGGTTGGTTGATGACATTGGCATGATAGAAGATGCAATAAAAATAGTTAAAGCTAAAGAAGTATTGGCGTCTGGTATTGGTGTTATTGAATATCGATATCAAGGTGGCTGGATGTTTAATTCTATGTCAGGATTGAAGGGAATGTTAGGTTTAAATGCTCTCGTCAATTTACCAGTAGGTGGAATATACTCAATAGAACAAGGATTTTGATTTTAATATAACTATATGTCAAAAGTACTATCAATTATTGCAGGTATAATGATGATTAATTCCTTTTATACTCCATGGTACAAATTTACTGGTGTATCTAATATTAGCCCTCTAGATGTGCTAAATAATTACCTTTCTCAGCCACTAACGTCTGATACTCTTTGGAAAATAGCCTCTATGATAGGAATATTAATATTAGGCGGTTTGATGGTTCTTACAGCTATTTTTCCAAAATTATTTTTATCAGTGATTAAAATAATTATAGCGATAACACTAGTTAGTGTTCATGTTGGATATTTTTACTCAGTAATTATTGAAAAAGGAGCTCCTGCTGATTGGATTCAGCTCATTAATACATCACCGGGATTTTTGCTTTTTCTCGCTGCAATGGCCATTTATTTCTTTACTGTTTTAATGGCAATTATTTTTTCACCTATTAAGGGAATTGGAAAATTAATGGGATTGTAAAGTTTTTTAAATAGATAATTCCAGTATTAGAATAGTAATTTATGTTATAATCTGTCTGAAATTTTTGTTTATATGAAGGATAGTATTGAAGAGTTAAAAGATAAACTTAAACTGCTTGCAGATAAAAAGGATCTTGAAAAAATTAAAAATGAAATTGCAGAACTTGAACCGCAAACACTGCAGTCCAACTTTTGGCAAGATAATGAAGCAGCATCAAAGGTAATGCAGAAAATTAGCGGTCTGAAAGAGGAAATTGCTCAAATGGATGGTATGGAGGACAGGATAAAATTTGTAGAAGAAATGTTAGGGCTTTTCGAAGAAGGTAGTAATGAATATGAAGATTTGAACAAAGAAATTGTACAAATGCAGAAAGACATGGATAAGCTGGAACTCACGGCATATATGTCAGGAAAATATGATGATCACAATGCTCTATTTTCAATATTTGCAGGTCAAGGTGGTACAGAAGCTAATGACTGGGCTAGTATTTTGATGAGAATGTATCAGATGTATTTTGAAAAAGCAGGCTGGAAATATGAAATTGTAGATATACTACAAGGCAAAGAAGTTGGAATTGACAGCGTTACATTTGAAGTAACGGGCAGATATGCTTATGGATATTTGAAAAATGAAACTGGCACTCATCGTTTAGTTCGTATTTCTCCATTTAATGCACAAGGTTTGAGACAAACGTCATTTGCTGGTGTAGAAGTTATGCCTGTAATAGACAACAATATTGAATTGGATATCAAAGAAGGAGATATCGTTATGTCTACTTCTAGATCTGGCGGTGCTGGAGGACAAAATGTAAATAAAGTAAATACTAAAGTTACACTTGTACACGTTCAGACAGGTATTCAAATTATGTGTTCAACAGAACGTTCTCAATTAAAGAATCGTGAGAATGCAATGAAATTGATGAGAGCCAAGCTTTATCAGTTAGAATTAGAAAAACAGATGAAGGAAAAGGCATCGATTAAAGGTGAATATAAAATTGCTGGTTGGGGAAATCAAATCAGGAACTATGTTTTAGCACCTTATAAATTGATAAAAGATTTGAGAACAAATGTCGAATCGTACAATCCAGACGATGTCTTGAATGGAAATCTTCAGGAATTTATTGATGCAGAAGTTAAAATATAATTTACGTATCCAATACTACGTTACTTTTTCTATAACTCACAAAAATGTTAACACAAAGGTATTATTTACTGCATGTAAATTAACTCCAATTATTTTTAATAAGCAATTTATTATATAATTAGCACTCCGGGTATAAACCTGCTAAGATTACCTTGAATAGCTTAGTAATTTCACATATGATAATAACTAAGTTTTATGATTTAGTTATAAAGAATTCAATATGTTTAATTCTTTGGATATGCTCTCTGAGAGAGCGAAACAATCACTTCAAAATGCTGTAAATATTGCATCAGATTTGAAGAGGCGAAATGTTGATACAGAACATATTCTATTTGGATTGCTGGACGATGATGTTGTTTTTAAAGTATTGAGTGAACTAGGAGTTAGTGCTGATCTTTTGAAAGAAAATCTAACTACGGTTATGACAGAAGGCATGAATGTTTCCGAGCAAATGGAGATAACACCTCGTGCCAAACAAGTTTTGGAACTCGCCTTCCAAGAATCTAGATCTTTGCGACATTCTTATGTTGGACCAGAACACATTCTTCTTGGTTTAATTGAAGAAGGTGAAGGCATGGCGGCTCAAATATTGAAATCAATAGGCATTAATCTAGATAGTGCAAAAAAAGCTGTCGAAAAAACAGTTGGTGAAGGCGAAGCAAATGAAAAAATAAAATCAACAACCCCTACTCTAGATAAATTTTCTAAAGATCTAACAGCCTTTGCCAGAGAAGGAAAAATAGATCCTGTCATTGGTAGAGCTCAAGAAGTAACTAGAGTAATTCAGATTTTATCTAGAAGAAAGAAAAATAATCCTGTCTTAATTGGAGATCCAGGAGTAGGAAAAACAGCAATTGCCGAAGGTTTGGCCCAAAGAATAGTTACGGGGGATATTCCAGACATTTTAGTGAATAAGCGAATAATGGCATTGGATCTAGGATTGATGATGTCAGGTGCAAAATTCCGTGGCGAATTTGAAGAAAGAGCAACTAAAATAATATCAGAAGTTTCAAAAGCTGCTGGTAATATTATTTTATTTATTGATGAACTTCATACAATTGTCGGTACAGGAAATCAGGAAGGAGGCTTAGATTTATCAAATATTCTGAAACCACCTCTAGCTCGAGGAGAATTACAAGTGATAGGAGCTACAACATTATCAGAGTATAAAAAATATATCGAAAAAGATGCTGCATTGGAAAGGCGTTTTCAACCCGTGCTAGTTAATGAACCTACAGTAGAACAAACAATAGAGATTTTACGAGGTATTCGCGATAAATATGAAACTCATCACAAGATAACAATTTCTGATGAAGCTTTGATAGCAGCAGCTGAATTAAGTGAAAAATATATAAATGATAGGTTTTTACCTGACAAAGCAATTGATGCTGTAGACGAAGCAGCAAGTAGAAAAAGAATTCAATACATCAGTGAACCTGAAAATATTAAACATCTAAAAGTAGAGATTAAAAAATTAGAACAAGAAAGAGAGGCTCTGACTCGAGCTCAAAAATTCGAAGAAGCTGCCGTAGCTAAACAAAATATCGAGCTAAAAAAAACAGAATTAGAACCATTAAATAAAGAGTGGATGCAAAGCCGAGGAACTGGAACTCCTACACTTTCTGTGGAAGATATTGCTGAAATTATTTCTCAAATGACAGGCATTCCTGTGAAACAATTAAAAGTTGAAGAGAAAGAAAAACTCATTAAGCTTGAAGATGAACTCCATAAAAGAGTCATAGGACAAGAAGAAGCTGTTCATGCCGTTTCTGAGGCTGTTAGAAGGGCTAGAGCTGGTTTGAAGAACCCAAATAGACCAATAGCATCATTTATCTTTCTTGGACCTACGGGAGTAGGTAAAACTGAATTGGCAAAGACTTTGGCCTCAACACTTTTTGGTTCTGAAAATTCATTGGTTAGAATCGATATGAGTGAGTATTCAGAAAAATTCAATGTTTCTCGACTTATCGGTTCTCCTCCGGGATATGTCGGTTATGATGAAGGCGGACAATTAACAGAGGCTATAAGAAGAAATCCTTACTCAATTATATTGCTTGATGAAATAGAAAAAGCACATCCTGAAATATTCAATGTACTATTGCAAATATTGGAAGATGGAAGATTGACTGATGGTAAAGGCAGAGTTGTTGATTTCAAAAATACAATAATAATTGCAACCTCAAATATTGGTGCTCAAATAATACAAGAACATAAGCATGATTTTCATAATGGAGAAGAATCGGTAGAAAGTATTATTGTAACAAGAAAAAAAACACCTACTTGGGATGAGGTTAAAATGCAAGTTTATAATGAAATGAGAAAAATTTTCAAACCAGAATTTATCAATAGAATTGATGAAATTATTGTGTTTGATTCTTTAACAAAATCACAAATGAAAGATATAGTAGCTCTTGAATTAGATAAGTTAAAACGTTTAGTTCATTCGCAAAATATATTTATAAATTTTGATGAATCTGTTATTAACTTCATATTTAATATAGGATATAGTGACGCTTATGGTGCTAGAGAAATAAGGAGAATTATACAAAAAAATTTGGAAAACGAGCTTTCATCAGGCATTCTAGAGGGAAGAATAATACCTGGTAAAAGGTACATCGTACGAATAGAATATAATAATGTCATTATAGATGAAGTTATAAAAACAGAATCTTAAATTTTTAAAGTTAAAATATTTTCTCAAAATAAGGTATTATATTGGATCAAATATAAATAATTTATAGTATGGAATTCAAAGCTAAAAAACGTAATAAAACATTTTATGTAAAAAGAGGATTACTTATTATTTCAATAATAATATTATCGTTTATATTATTTATTCAAATATACTCACCTATTTACATAAAAAATTTTGAGGATTTAGATGTAAATGCTGAAACTTCTAGAGTTGGAGGTGAATATTACAAAAAAGATGGTGATGAAATGTATGTTGCTGATTACTTCAATAATAAGGAAAAAACTATACTTTTTATACATGGATTCGCGGCAAGCTCTTTTTCATGGAGAAAAAATATTGATGCTTTGGGAACAGATTATCATGTAATTAGTGTAGATTTACTTGGCTTTGGCATGTCAAAAAACACTAAGAGTGAAAATATTGGATTGGATCGTGATGTCGAAATTATTTCATCATATTTAACAGAGAAAAAGTTGAAAAATGTTTTAGTTGTTGGCCATTCAATGGGGGGAGTGGTAGCTCAAAAATTAGCGGAAAAGAATAAATCTCAAGTCATAGGATTAGTCTTGATAAATAGTATTGATACAGAATATATGCAGAAAAGAACGGATGCTTTTGGTAAAAATTTATTGGACTTGTTCTTTATAAAAAATCCTATAATTTTTGTTACATATAATTTCATGATAGAACAAGGCACGAAAAAAGCCTATTATAATAAAGATTTAGTGGATAAACTTACCGTCGAAGGTTATCAAAAAGGTTATAGATTCAAAGGTTCTTCGGATCAGCTTGTCAAATTTACCAAAAGTTCACCTCCTACAAATCAGGATTTATCAAAAATAAGTCAACTAACACTTATTTATTCGTCTGAAAATGATGAAATAATTGAACCAGAAAACTCAGTAAATATTTCAAAAAAAATACCAAACTCAACATTAATAAAAATTCCAAAAGCTGGTCATTTATTGATGGAAGAACAGCCGACCTTAATAAATGATGGAATTCGCCAATGGATTGAAGAATGTTTTAATAAGTTAAACGTTGCATAATATGTTTAAAAAAGATCTTATTACAAATATTCGTAAATGGATTATTATATTCATATTTATTCCTATAATATTTTCATCAGCTTTTTCAGAAAACAATTATGTTTTCAAATCGCTTGGTGTTAAAAATATCATTACACCGCAAAAAATTATACTTGTAAAAATTAGTCCAAAAATAAGTGATACTAATAAATTTTTGGAATCGATTGATAATTTATTTGTAGATCAACTTAAATTAAATCAAAGTATTTTCACATATGTTGTGATTGGCGAAAATGTATTTAAAATGCGAGATTTAGACGTTTCGTATAGCAGTAATGTAAATGATGAAAAAATATCTTATATTGCATACACAGATCAAATACCTAATCAATTAATATCAAAATTAGAATCTGTTTTTTCTATAAAAGATATTAGCATTGCAAAAATAGAATTTAAGAAAAATATATTTAATATTACGGAAACAGATACTAAAATAGATAATATTTCTCCTCTCAAACCATCATATGTTGTTACAGATCCAAAGCCAGAATATAATTCCACTCCACAGCCGGCTTCATTAGAAAAAGTAAATATAAAATTCAAAAATGTTTCAGATTATCCATTATTTAAATCAGATCCAAGCAATGTTATTGCATTATGCATTAAAGATGGGAAAGAAGTCCAATCATCAATGTTTTTGAATGAAAAGTGGTATTCGAAATCTAGGGCAGGTAGTGTAATTGAAGATAGAATTGGTTCAAATGAAATAGGTAATATTTCACTTCCAGTACAAGTTAGTCCTGTTGCTGGTGAACAATTAGAAAAATTTGTTTTAGCTAGACCAGACGGTTATATTTACCCTAATACAGAATTTGAAATAAAATTTATCGTTCCTGATATAGGACAAAAAATAATTGAGGTCAAAGATACTGGTTTAGGTTTTGTAAATATTAGAGATGAAGCAAAATCTAATTCAAAAATTATTGGATTCGCATATTCTGGTACAAAAATATTAGTAGTGGAAGATGCAGGTACTTGGATGAAAATAAAATTTGATGGCGAAAAAACAGGTTGGATTTTATCTAGTTATGCGAAAAAACTTTATTAAAAATATAAAGAACAGTCATAATTTTTTTTTCATAATATATTGAAATTATATACATTTAACTTATGAAAAATAGTTTATTATATAAAACAATATAGGATAGAAGATCAACTTACTAATAGAATAAATATTGTTTGAATAATGAGTTCGAAAAAGGCCTTGTCCACTGAACAAATAAGGTGTAATAAATTGTATGGTTACAATGAACATTATAGGATTTAACTAATCATATAATGATTAACCTATTATAGGATACTAATAACACGCATGGTTGCAATGTTTTTGAAAATGTTTTATATTATCAAATATCGTTATAACAAACGATAAATATTTAAAAAGGAGGAAATAATTATGTTAAAAGCAGATATTGTAAACAAGATTGCAAGTAAACTTGGTTTAACCAAGAAATTATCCGATCAAGCAGTTACACTTGTATTTGACGAAATCACCTCAGCACTTAAGAAAGGCGATTCAGCACTTATTACAGGTTTCGGTAAATTCGAAGTTAGAGCAAGAAAAGCAAGAACTGGAGTTAACCCACAAGATCCTACACAAAAGATCAAAATTCCAGCAACAAAGGTTCCAGCATTTAAAGCTGGTAAAAGTCTTAAAGCAGTTATCAGTAAATAAGATTTTCATGCATGAAAGTCTGAAAAAACTGTTTTAAAATGGTAATCTCAACAATCCCGCTATAGAAATATGGCGGGTTTTTTTTCCTAATTAAACATCTA
>JBAXGO010000019.1:0-20927 GCA_037139335.1 bacterium | reverse complement strand
TTTTCACCTCTTTGGCCGAACCGTCTGCATTAATGCATAAAAATGAGCTAAATTAGTTATCCCAGAAAAAATTGTATACGCGAAATCAAAGCTAACACCGCCATTTGCAAATTCTACCAAAGATAATATACCAGTCTGAATACCATTTATATCGGTTAGCTCTTCAAATTCTGTACGAAGATAGATTCCTTTATTATTAAAACTATATGATTCCGGAAGAAACAATCCCCTTTCTACCTTCCACCGAAATAAATACTCGTCACTTTTCAAATCTTTGTTTTCTATTAGTTGTAAAACAGCTTCTTTTATACTCTTAGGAACTTTTTTTAAATCAATTTGTTTAGCTGGATTTTTCAAAGCCTCAAGCCGTGTCGAAACAGTAATTACTTTTAAATGAGAAGCCGTATTACCACAGGATGGAGCACCGGGAAATTGTATGATACCACCATTATTTGCCATAGTTACAATATTTTGCAGGATTATAGCAAGATTATTTCAACATGGAAACTTTTGGTAATAGAAACTCTTACTTAAATAATAAATTTTATGCTATATTAATTTAGATTTTCATTAACATGATTGATATTTCAAACCTAACAAGAAACGGTAAAATGTACATGCTAGCCTACGATCAAGGCTTGGAGCATGGTCCTGTTGATTTTAACGATTACAATTGTTTACCAGAAAACATCCTTGAATTGGCAGTAAGTGGCGGAGCAACATGTTTCGCATGTCAAAAAGGAATTGCAGAAAAATATTACACAAGAACTGAATACAGAAATCAAATACCATTAATTTTGAAATTAAATGGTAAAACTAGTTATATAAAAGATTCTCCATATTCCCCTGCCCTAGCAACTATAGATGAAGCAATTCAGCTTGGAGCTTATGCAGTTGGTTATACCGTTTATGTTGGCAGCCCAAGACAGGATGAAATGTTCAAAGAATTTTCAGAAATTATCAGAGAAGCACATAAAAATAACATACCAGTTATAGGCTGGATGTACCCTCGATCTGCAAACATTCCAGAAGAAACAGTGGAAGTCACAGCTTATGCAGCACGAGTAGGATTGGAGCTTGGTGCCGATATAGTCAAAGTTAAACCTCATGATGACTTAGGCGGCATGAAATGGATTGTACGAAATGCTGGACGATGCAAGGTTGTATTCCAAGGTGGAAATAAAACAGATGAAGATTCATTTTTAGATCAAGTAAAAATGGATGTCGAAGCTGGCGGTCTAGGTTTAGCTGTTGGCAGAAATATTTGGCAAGCAGAAAATCCATTAGAAATTAGCCGAAAAGTATGTGATACAATTTGGTCATAATACATACCCATATGACAGCCCTTATTCTTATAGATATTGAACGAGAGTGGATTAATGAAAAATCCGATTATTTCATTGGTTCTGATTTACAGAATTACATTAAAAACATTAATAGCATTCTAGATTTTTCACGAGAATCAGGTTATAAAATTATTTTCATTCGTCATATAGAAAAAGATAGTGCATCTAGCTTTATAGAAAACGACGATAGTACAGAAATTCTTTCTGGCATTAATTTGAAAAAATCTGATATTGTAATAGATAAATATAATATAAGCTCTTTTTATAAAACTGAATTGGAAAAAGAATTAATTGATGTAAAAAATGTTTTGGTAACTGGTATTTTAACGAATCTATGTGTTCGAATGTTTGTAGAAGAAGCATATGATAGAAAATTTGGTATTACTATTGTCGAAGACTGCTGCACTACATTTAGTGAAAAAATACATAGTTATACTATTAAAGATTTACAAATCACCAGACCTGAAATTAACGTTACTACATTAGATAATTTAATAAACTAAAATGATTTATATTGGAGCTGACCATAGAGGTTACAACTTGAAAGAAGAAATTAAGAATTATTTTGAACTAAATAATATTAAATTTGAAGACTGTGGCAACAAAATCTTGGATAATAACGATGATTTCCCAGATTATGCATTTATAGTTGGAGAAAAAGTTGCTTCAAACATGAATGATCTAGGAATATTAATTTGCGGTAGCGGTGAAGGTATGACTATTGCGGCAAATAAGGTAAAAGGCGTCCGAGCAGCATTGTGCGATAACGTTGACTCCGCAAAACAATCTAGATTCGATAACGATGCCAATATATTAGTCATGAACGAAAGACACATCATAGAAGAAGCCATAGAAATTATAGATGTTTTCGTAAAAACCAAATTTTCATCAGAAGAAAGATATATTAGAAGAATAGATAAAATATCCAAATACGAAAGCAATAATTAATAAAGTCTTGAAAAAAGGCTTCATTGCTATTTTTATTGATTTAATAGGTTTTATCTAATAAAATCATGGATTATTAAAATTAATAGGTAATGGATAGTAAATTATTAGGCATAATGTTCGGCATTATCGCCATGTTTTCGATAGGTGCTGGGAATATTTTAACATCCATTTTATCAAAAAAAGTCAACAATATAATAACAGTAATGTTGCGTGGGATAGTTTTGCTAACGGAAAAACTGGAGTAATCGTCCCCGTAGGCAATTCATCTCAAATAATAACCGTATTATTAGCAATTATATTTTTCTCAGAAGCAATAACGCTAACTAAGTCAATTGCATTATCCCTTATATGTGTAGGAGTAATTTTAACTTCTATAAATTTCAAAGATTTCAAAAATTCAGATGTTTTGAAATTATCAAGCGGTATCCCCTTTGCACTTATCGCAGCTTTGGGATGGGGTATTACTTTTTTCATTTTAAGAATTCCTGTAAATGAATTAGGTCCTTTTTTACCATCATTACTAGTTGAATTCGGAGTAATGATATCTGCAACATCATATATATTTATGACGAAGCAGAAGATAAAGTTGCCAGGGAAAAAATCATTAATATTAATAGGACTTTTGGGAATTTTAGGAGCATCAGCTTCGTTATTCTTTAATTTAGGAATAAAATACGCCGATGTAAGTATCGTAGCCGTATTATTCGGTGCTAATCCAATTATTCCATGTCTTTACAGTGCCATATTTGAAAAAGAAAAACTTACGAAACAACAATACATTGCTATTAGCGGTATATTATTAGGAATAATACTTATAGCGTTGTAAGTTTAGTAAGTTTAGTAAGTTTAGTAAGTTTAGTAAGTTTAGTAAGTTAAACTATGTATCGAGATTCATCACCTGTAGCAGCATAGTTAGATCTTTGTTCAATAGATTTTACAACTTCATCAAAAATACGCATAGCATCATCAACAGTATCTGCTATGAAAAAGACTTGCTTTTCTTCTTCTCGAATTCTCATATTTTTCAAAATAGAATTCATGACTTCATGCCAGAAACTACCTACTAAAATTAGAGGTTTATGGTGTCCATAATATAATCTTGCTAAGCCCCAAGCCATTCCTAATTCAGAAAAAGTACCTGTGCCTCCATTGAATACGAAATAGACATCTCCTAATTCCAATAATTTCATTGTTCTTTGAACATAATCTGCAAAATACATTTTATGATCTGCTTTATTTGTGGGTGCAGCACCTTCAAACATTGTTGAAGATTCTGGTCTGTAATAAACTGCTGTAGTGTCGCCATTTGGAATTGATTCTGCACCTTCCGTTGCAGCCAACATAATTCCTGGACCTCCACCATTAACTACTTCATATCCTTTTTCTGCAATTTTTTGTGCAATGCTATACGCATCTTGCCAAGTAGGATCGTCTTGATATGCACCTGCATAACCGAAAAATGTAACTGCTTTAACTTTTCCCATATAATACGTTAATTACCTGACAAGTATATACTTTTTAAAAAGTATTTCAAATTCAAATATTTTAATTAAATTCTTACTAATATTGATGATTGCTTTTTGTGCGAGTATACCTTTGTTTTATATATGTAACAGGGTTGTCATTATATGTTTTTTCGTGTAGATTATAAATGATATAAGCCTAGTATTTGCTATTTAATGAATAATCCGCAAAAGAAAAAGTTGTGTTTCTATTTACAGCTTCACCAACCTTATAGGCTTTCTGATTTTTCAATTTTTGACATAGATTCACAAAAAGATTATTTCAACGGTTCAACTCAAACAAATAACCAAGAACTATTCAATAGAATTTCGGATAGAAGTTATTTACCCATGGCTCATTTAATGTACAGAATGAGTGAAGAATTTGGTGTTAAATGGAGTATATCAATGTCTGGACTATGGATTGAACAAGCTGAAAAATATAGACCTGATGTATTGATGGCTTTTGAAAGATTAGTAAAATATGGAAATGTAGAAATTCTAGGTGAAACATATTATCACAGCTTAGCATCAATAAAATCGAAAAGAGATTTCGCAGAGCAAGTTCAGATGCATACGAAAAAAGTAAGATCCGTTTTTGCTTTATTTCCTCAAGTATTTAGAAACACCGAATTGATTTATAGTAACGAAATTGCAAACTTTGTTTATGAAATGGGATTTGATGGTATGCTATCCGAAGGTTGGGATCTAGGAATGAAATCACCAAATATTTTGTATAAGGCAAAAAAATTTGAATTAAATGAGCAAGATAGAGAAATTATTGATTATGTTTTTCATAGAATTAGAAAACCAAAGGAATTGAAAGTTCTTTTACGAAACTACCAGTTAACTGATGACATTGGTTTCAGATTTGTAGACAAAACTTGGTCTGAATATCCTTTAACAGCTGATAAATATACATCATGGCTAGAATCCGCAGAAGGAGATATATTAAATATCTTTATGGATTTTGAAACATTTGGTGAACATTTATGGAACGATACTGGAATATTTGAATTTATATATAATCTTGCGAAATACTCACACGATAAATTGGATTGGGTAACTGTTTCTGAAGCAATAAAAGAATTAACTCCAAAAGAGGAAATAGATATTCATAATACAATTTCTTGGGCAGATATGGAAAGAGATTTATCTGCATGGCTAGGAAACAAAATGCAACAGAATGCATTTGAAGACATTTATGAAATTGAAGAAAGAGTCAAAGAAGCGGTTCTGTATCTAAGAAAAACACCTGATAAGAAGAAATTAATGGATACATGGAGAAAACTACAATCGTCAGATCATTTTTATTACATGAGTACTAAGAATTGGAGTGATGGAAACATACATAAATATTTTTCACCATACGAAAGTCCATACAAGGCTTTTATAAATTATATGAATATATTGCAGGACTTCAGAAGAAAAATATCCACGCTGTCTGAATGATCATATAATCGATTTCAAACTTATCGTGACAAGTTAAAGTTGTCACGATAAGTTTTCTTTGTCTAAGCCAAAGACGGGGTATGCATTTTCCCAGTCCCCTCTGGGAAGAGGGGTGCCGAAGGCGGGGTGTGTTCATTTTCATATTCTCTCCTTTTAAAAAAGGAGAGATGTCCGTTAGGACAGAGAGGTTATTGTATTCAGTTTGCACCACCCCTTGATCCCCTCCTCGGAAAGGAGGGGAAAAACTCCGACAATAGTATTTTTTTTATTTTCCGACGAGATGCCGCTAAGCGGCATAACATAGAAAGGGATAAGAGGCTATATGGATTCCTGCTTTCGCAGGAATGACAGGGAGGGTTATAGAACACTTAATAGAGGGAAATTAATACTGACTATATGGGAAGAAATGAACACACCCCGAACCTCTCTTGCTTGAGAAGAATTTTCTATTCCGAACTTATTACTTTTAATTTTTAACTTTTAATTCTCCTATGCCTGCTTTGTGATAAAAGCTTATTTCTTTGGTGTCGGCGAAATTGTAGGCACTACTGTAACAGTCGGTGTTGGCACAGTCGTTGTCGTATTAGTTGTCTGCTTATTTGCTTCAGGATCTTTCGCTTTCAAGTCTTTGACCTGAGTAATTTTCTCTGTCACCTGATTATATATATCCGTATCTGCTTTTGTAAATTTTTCTTGATAACCTGTTAGCACAGCGATTGATTGATCATATAATTTCAAATCTAAATATATCAATGAGGCGTTATAATATAAACCAGAGGCATATATTCTAACTGCATTTGCAGCAGCTTCAGATAAATCTTTATTATTTACATCTGGAATTCGAACACTGGCATCTACTAATGATTTCAATGCTGAATCAGACTGATTTTTCATTATATACAAATCAGCAGCCAAACTTATCAACGACGCATTTTGAGGATTTAGACTCAACGCAAGACCCAAATCTTTTTCGGCCTTTTGTAAATATCCATCCTTAATTTGTCCAGAACTGTTTTTTGCTAATTCAATCCATACTTTTGCACTAATGAAATAATTGCCGTAATTTAATGGGTTGGTATCTATAGATTTTTGAATATATGTATTAACAACTTGCAATATTTGTTGAACATTCGCCTGCTCTTCTGCCGTTAATTGTGATTTTGCTGAAGGATCGGCAGCCTGCTCTTTTTTTTGTCTTTCAACAATAGTATTGGAATAGTTATACAGTTTCTGAACCGAAAATAAAGCAATTCGATTATAATATTGATCTGAATAAGCAAAATGATCGACAGCCTTAAGAGTTTCATTAATACTGCTGTCTAATGAGGCATTATTATTAATATTAACATTTAATTTATATGAGTTAGAGAAGAAATTTTGTGAAATATATAAATTAGCAACAACGAATAATGCAAATGCTGAAACAAGAATAGTAAAGGTTAAAAACAGATAATGTGATACATTACTTTCGACACCACCACTTGATGAAACACGAAATCTATTTGACGATCCTTTCAATGCGATAACTAAATTTCTTGAATTTCCTAACTCTGTATTTGAAATTGAAGATAGTAAGACAAAGACGATGATTAAGACGAATAAGATTGTCGTATTAAACGGAACAAAAAACATTGAAACTCCAATTACGAAAAGAACTAAAGCAAAAGTAGTAAAATATTTATCTTCCGTATCTTTATTTTTCAATACATGAATAAAAATTTTTGTGAAAATAAAACAAAAGATAAAGAGTCCAATTAATCCATAATTAGTAAGAATTTCTAGTATATAATTACCGGCGTGGTTAATTGATTCAAATACTATATTAGTATTTGTAGATGCCGTAGGTCTATACAATAAATATGATACACCAAAGTTTTCTGGACCAACACCGAAGAAACCATTTTTCAACGAACCTCCGAGAGAAGAAAAAGCTGTTGACCATGAAGAATCAATAGATATCAAAGGAGATGTAACTTGTTGTATATTTTTTATAATTATTATCCCTGCAGAAAATACCACAGATATAGCCCCCACAAGTCCGCCCTCTAAACCTGTTAAATTATTGGTTCTAGATTTAAGTATACTTTTTTTACTCGTTAAAAGTGATACTGCAAATGAAACTGCACCAATAAGATAGAAGACAAAGCTATAAGCGTTTCCCCATGTTGTAATAATAAAGCCTGAAATAAGTACAAACAGTACAAGATAATCTAATAGAACAAAGATTTGTTTCTTTTCACTTTTTTTCAATTCAATTAATTTGAGATACATAAGTGTTGAAACAAGTAGAAACAAAGGCATCAAATAGTATTCTCCTATTGGTGAGAAATTTTGAGATGGATATAAAGTTGGATACGAAGGATTGATGAAGTTATAACCTTTAATAATAAGATCAAAATTATTATTAAATGATAATCCAGGAAGAATGTATCTGATAAGAGATATTATAACTACAACTGCGCCAGATAATCCTAATGTTCGAATGATACCATTGATTTTTTCATTAGAATCTACAGTTGTAGAAACAGCAAAATAAAAAACAATTAAAGTACATATAATTATAGACCCTGTCCCTAAATATCCAGAGGCACCAAATAATGATGTTGTTAGACCTGTTAAATTGCCTTGACCAAATAGTCCAGAAACTAAGGATGTATTGGAGATAACCGAAATAACAGAAGTTAATAATAATAATAGAATTATCGTATTAACCCAATTAAATTTAATTATTAGTTTTTTGGAAATAAAACATTCAGCCCCCCACGCTAATAAAATTAAAGATGTCATTGTTATCAAGAAAACACCCTTGAAGAAAGAAAAAGTATCACCAATATTTGGATTAAATGCTAGCGGTAAAAAAAAGATAGTCAATAAAATTAAAATATATTTAATTTTTGAAGCAATATTCATATAAAATCGAATTAATAAACGAATCAATTATTAAATGCTAATTTGCATTATAGGCTTCATAATAATATAATTAGTTAAGAAAGTATAGGGAACTGAAACTATATAACCTAAATTACAAGGACAAAATTGTAATAACATTCAACAATTTATTGAGCTTAAGTGTCCGTCAACAACGGGAAAGCTAGGTGGTACCACCGGATTAATTATTCGAGTCCTGCAGTAATGCAGGGCTTTTTTTTTACGAAATAGAATAAGAATATCTGCATATACGTAATTTTTGGAATAGGAAACAACAATATTTTTTAATTTAATTTTATGATAAAAGAAAAACTAGACGCTATAGAAACAAATTACAAATCAGAATTAAATTCTGTAAATTCGATTTTAGAATTAGAGAATATTAGAATTAAATATGTTGGGAAAAAGTCTGAACTTATGGATATTCTCGCCAATATTAGATTTCTTGAAGCTGAAGAAAAAAAAGAAGTTGGTAATAGAGCAAATGTAATACGTAAATCTATCGAACAAGCAATTGATGAAAAACTGTTATTACTGAAAGGAAATATAGAAAAAAAGCCTTTAAAAGAAATATTAGACATCACAGAACCTGCGGTAAAAAACTATGTTGGTAGTGAGCATCTTCTATCACAAATGACTGATGATGTTATTGAAGTATTTGGACAATTTGGATTTGAATTTGCAGAAGGTCCAGAAATTGAAACAGATTGGTATTGTTTCGAGCAATTAAACATGCCACCAGAACATCCAGCCAGAGACATGCAGGATACATTTTATCTGGATGAAGAAATGCATATTTTGCCACGAACCCATACGTCATCTGTTCAAATAAGATATATGGAAAGCCATCAACCTCCATTAAGAATAGTTGTCCCTGGACGTGTTTATAGGAACGAAGCTGTAGATGCAAGACATACATTTATGTTTAGTCAATTTGAAGCTTTGATTGTAGATGATGTAACAACAGTTGCTGATTGCAAATCAATAATTACACAAATTGCAAGAAGACTTTTGAATCAAGAACAATTAGAAGTAAGATTTCGACATGCGTTTTTTCCTTATACAGAGCCATCATTTGAAATCGATGGGACTTGTCCAAAATGTCTGGGAAAATCTAAACAATGTAGTCTTTGTTCAAACAAAGGTTGGCTAGAACTTGGAGGCTTAGGTATGGTTCATCCGCAAGTATTGAGAAATGTGGGTATTGATCCAGATAAATACCAAGGATTTGCTTTAGGTTTTGGTATTGAAAGATTTGCCATGATTAGACATAACGTAGATTATCTAGGTAGATTCTTCGAAAATGACCTTAGATTCAACAGACAGTTTTAATTTTTAACTCGATAAAATGAAATTCAATTTAGACTGGATAAATAAATATACGAACATTACTTTAACCAATAAAGAAGTATTAAATAATATTATAGATAGAATTGCGCTGCAAATTGTAGATGTTGACGAAAGATGGTTTTTGGAAAATAACGCTGTTATAGATATCGATAATAAAATAGTAACCAACAGGCCTTATTGTTTTGGTCATAGAGGTATGGCTAGAGAAATTTCTGTAATGCTTAATCAAGAATACAAAGGAAATAATTATCCGACAATTCCCGATAAATCAGCTGATTTACCTATTAAAATTGTGGTCAAGAATCCTGAGTTATGTCCTCGATTTATGGCTATTAGTATTAAGGGGATTAAGATCGGACCTTCGCCAGAATGGCTTAGAAATGCGCTAGAGGCTGTTGGACAAAGATCTATAAATAACATAGTAGATATTACGAACTTTGTCATGCTTGATACTGCACAGCCAGTACACGCCTATGATTACGATAAAATTAAGGATGCAACCATTATTGTTAGAAGTGCGGAAGATGGTGAAAAAGCAACGACACTTGATGGCGTAGAAAGAAATCTCAAAAAAAATATGTTGTTAATTACCGATCCTGAAAAAACGATTGGTATAGCTGGAGTTATGGGTGGTGGCAATTCTGAAATCGATGATAATACAACTAATGTACTTTTGGAAACAGCTAGTTTTCAACCACAGAATATTCGCCAAACATCTAAGTATTTGAAACATAGAACTGATGCCGCGACTAGATTTGAAAAAGGTGTTGATCCTACAAATATTCCAAATGTGATTTCTCTACTCGCTTGCTTAATTATTGAAATATGCGGAGGAAATGTTGCATCTGAATTGGTCGATGTGGATAATTTAGAATTATCAAAAATTAGAGTAAAACCTTTAACAATGGAATTTGCACCACAAAGAGTGAATAAGCTACTTGGTTTCAATACTGATACTAATTTTATTAAACAAGTCTTTGACGGCTTCGAAATTAAATATGATGAAATTTCAACTGAGAAATGGACTTTAACAATCCCTACATATAGACCTGATATCAAAGAACCTGCTGATTTAACCGAAGATATTGGTAGAATGTATGGATATCAAAATATTCCATCTATAACACCTATAAATAGATTAATAGCTCCTATTAATAATAAAAAGGTTGTCATTAGAAAAAGAATTAGAAAGATATTAACATCTTCAGGTCTTGATGAAGTAATAACTTATCCAATGATTTCTCAAAAAGATGTAGATACATTTCATATTGAGAATCCTATCAAAGTTGTAAATCCCTTGTCAGAGGAATATTTATACATGCGTCCGACAATGATTCCATCATTAACTAAGACTACATCTTTAAATGTTAAATATTTGGATGAATTCGGAATTTTTGAGACTGCGAAAAAATTTATTAAAAGAAGTAATAAAGTTTTGCCTTATGAAGAAGATCATGGAGCAAGTATGCTTCCTGAAGAAAAAGATACATTGTGTTTAATGTATTATAAAAAGTCTGACAAAGAAAAATCGATTTTCAAATTAAAAGGTGCTATTGAAAATTTAATGAATGAATTACAAATTAGTAATTATAAATTTAGCACTGATGGAAAAATAAGTATTAATAATACACTTGTAGGCGAAATAAATTTATTATCAAAAAAGACAGCTGAAATTTATGACATTCCTTTTGGGGTTTCATATGCAGAGATTGAACTAAATGAAATATATAATAATTTTACTGAAGTAAAAACATTAAAATCATATTCTAAATTTCAAGGTTCTAGTCTTGATTACAGCGTTTTATTGCCTTTAAGTACGCCGGTTGAAAATGTACTTCGCGCAATACCAAATAATAATTTAATAGTTTCTAAAGAAATAATCGACGTGTTCAAAAATCTCAAAGATGTAAAAGATAAAAAAAGTGTAAGCGTGAGAATTCTTTTACAAAATATAGATAAAAATCTTACAGAAAATGAAATTTATGATGTTGCAATTGAAATTGAAAAAGAAATAAATAAGATTGAAGGGGCAGAAATCCGTGGTGGCGGTGTACAAATGCCGAAAGATTATAATATGAAAATAGTTGAAGAATTAAAACCGTTATTAGCTGCAGAAATTTTAAGCATTGAGAAACATCCAAATGCAGATAGATTAGTAATTACACAAGTTTCTGTCGGTAATGAAAAATATCAGATTGTGACAGGTGCATCAAATATGGTTGTAGGAGACTTAGTACCAGTCGCGTTACCAGGAACTGCGGTGCCTGGATTTAAGAATGAGGATGGTTCATTAGTCGTTATGAAAGTTGCAAAATTAAGAGGAATTGAATCATGGGGTATGATGCTTGCTGGTGACGAACTCGGCATAAGCAATGACCATGAAGGTATTTTCATACTTGATAAAGAAAAATTCAAGGTTGGCGATATAGTAAAACCTGAAGAGCTAATGAAATAAGGCTCCTCGCGGGAAGAGCCTGTTTTGTTTTCATATTCTCTCCTTATACATAAGGGGAGATGTCCGTTAGGACAGAGAGGTTAGATGCCGCTCAGCGGCATGACAGAAGGGGCTTGCGTTTTCCAATCCCCTCTGGGAAGAGGGGTGCCGAAGGCGGGGTGTGTTCATTTTCCCTCTCCCAATCCCCTCTATTAAGAGGGGTGCCAAAGGCGGGGTGTGTTCATTTCATTCTTTGTTTTTGAAATTTTCCGACGAGATCCCTCATTTCATTCGGGATGACATAGAAAGGGATAAGAAGCTATATAGATTCCTGCTTTCGCAGGAATGACAAATCAGCGGGAGGAAGGGGTTTGCACCACACCTTACTCCCCTCCTCGGTAAGGAGGGGAAAAATCTAAATATTTAACCAACAATTTTATTTCGTTTCTTAGTGATGAGGACAGCTGAAAAAATAGTTATTAATAAAATGATAATTGAAGGCATTAAAATATCTTCCATAATACCAGTATTTGGCAAATTAGTTGATTTTGTCTTACTTGTAACTGTGAATTTTGTCACTTCCAAAACCTTTCCTGAAGCATCCTTGATAGTTACTTCATAATCACCTGGATCCAACCCCTCTGGAATTGAATAACTCCAATTACCATTTGCATCAGGCACGACTGTAAAATTTAATTGTGTTGCAGCACAAACACCGTTATGACAAGTACCAACCTGAGTCATGGCAGCTTTGCAGAAATTTCCATCAGTATTTAAACATAATATAGGCAATTTACCAGATAAAGTTATTTTAGTATTACCAGCAAATGTCCCTAAATATTTTATTATTGGTGTTGCAGTGACAGTAGTTGAAAGTTTTTTTACAATAGTTGTTGGTTTGATAGTTGGAGTAATAACATCTTGAGCACCTGCTACACGACCGCTTGTATTTGAAGAATTATCTGTATTAGAATTTTGAAAATTTACAATCAACACGCCACAACAAGCGAAGATAACACAAGACATAAGCATACACCAAACAATGGCCAGCTTTTGTTTATTAGAAAATTTGTTTTGTTGCTCAGGCATAATTTCGTTAAGTTATCCAGTAGACTACTATATCACTATCTTAAATTTCAGAATAAATGTCAAGAATATTATTCGACAGTTCGATATTTTTTCTTTATTAATTTGAAAAAAATAATAACAATAAAGATTATAGTAATAGCAATTGGAACAATAATTAAATCCCCTACACCAGTATTCGGCAGACCAGAACCACCAACATTAGAAGAACTCAAAGTAATGCCGTTCGATACAACCTGTGAAGCTGTTAACTTAGTTGATGAAGAAAAAGCAGTAGTAGTAGTACCATCTAATATAAAATTAAATGTAAAACTACCATCGCTACTAGTAATTTTAGCTATATTATATTTTTGATTATTTAATGTTATTGAATCCATAGTTATATGATAATTAATTACTGTTATTGAATCGAATTACAACTCATAGTTCTAGGTACACAAAGATACACACCTCCATCAGTTCGACAAGGTCTTTCATTTGAAGAATCTGTACATACGCAAGATGCATTAGTTGTTGATCCATCACAGATTTTATTACATACTAAACTACCAGACGTTTGATCACCAAAATATCCTGAGTTACAAGTACACCAAGCTTTGTTTTGGGTTGAATCAATATTTACTGTTGAATTAGCCATACAAACCCAATATGAACCATCACGACAAGCACCGTTATAGTATATGCGCCCCGTATCATTGCATTCCTTTATTGCATTTGCGATTGAAAGGTTACAATAATATTTACCATTACTTGACGGTACTGGACCTTCGCCTGCAACTGAACAAGTACATTGTGAATTATAACTTCCACTTTGACCGCATGCTGACGATGTAGCTACGGGTACAGTGGTATTTCTGACACATGACCAAGATTCTCCATCCGAAGATATTATCTTTGTATACTGACTGATATCACAAGAACAATTCTGATCAAAGCTACTAGTACCACAACTTGGATTTGAAGGAGCAGGTGTATTTGTAACGCAATAAACAGCTCCATTACTACTTAAATAAATACTTTTGCCTGTTTCACAATTACAATTTGAATCAAAACTTCCATCTACACACTTTGCTTTTGGAGTTGGTGTATTATTTGCACAAATATAATTAGTATCACCTACTGGTTTGAACGGTGATTGTCCTGATGGACATGTACATTTTGAGTTTGTGCTTCCATTTCCACAAGGATTATCTATTGTATTAACACACTCATTACTATTTGAAGGATTACAGGAATAAATACCACTTGGACAGTCATTTATCCCACATCGACAAGGAGTACCACTACCATCACATTTTGGACGAGTATTGCCAGTAGTATTAACACACTCGAAAGGATTTGAAGAACTACACGAATACATCCCTTGAGGACAAATATTAGTTTGGCACATACACGCGACACCAGAACCATCACATTGACGTAGTGTAATGGATACTCCAATAGTCACAGTAATTGTTGTTGCATCTGAGGTTCCATACAAACAGCCATAACCTGAAGTATCACAACGATAATATCCATCGGGACAACTGTTAGAGTTACAACGACATTGTGTTTTATTTATACCATTACATGGAGGCAGAGTAGGCGTAACGTAATTAGATAAATTACAATTATTAATTGCTTTATCTAATTCAGTTTGCTTAGAACTTAGTGCATTTTTATTAGCATTAATTTCGCCTTGAATTCTGTTTTGTTCAAGTTTTGCTGCATCACAAGCAGCTTTTGTGTTTGTTTCAGCACCTGGACAGGAACTATATCGTCCATCGCTAGGGTTAGCACAAATTGTTACCCAATCATTATATTCTGTACATTTAGCGTCCCATGATGACTTATCCGCCTCACCACCAGCGATCTGAGCCTTTAGTGAAGTAATTTCTGATTCTAAACTTGTGACAGTACTACATGAACTTGTTGAAGCCTTGCTTTTCGTACCACCAATTGTACCTGTTGAGAGGAGAACTACTGTTAGAATTATTGCTGTGACAGCTAGAACTGAAGAGATTATAATTATATACAGAGTAGCAGTTGATTTTTTTATGATTATAGACATGTTAATAAATTTACAACAATTATCAAAACTTACTATAATATGCAGAATATTTTTTTATTTGTCAATCGTATTTTTTAAGACATTGCATTTGAAAGTGTGCATTAAAATATCATGCTTCAGCTTGATAATTGAGGGATTTTCCCAACGAGATTTCTCATTTCATTCGAAATGACACTCCCCTTCCCTAACAATTAACAAAATTATAAATCACTTGGTAAAGGAAATTTCAAACAATATTCCTTAACTTCTGCGCCAAGATTAGTTAAATAATCTTTATTTTTATAATTTGTAATAGCTTTGTAAATCCATTCTGCAATTTTGTCCATGTCATCTTCTTTCATTCCTCTTGATGTTATTGCAGGTGTACCCAGACGAATACCAGATGGATCATATGGAGGTCGAGTATCATCAGGTATAGCATTTTTATTTAAAGTCAAATGAATTTTATCCAAAGTTTTTTCCGCATCACCACCACTTATTTTGAAAGACGAATATACATCAACCAACATCATATGATTATCTGTACCATTTGTAATTAATCTGAATCCCCTTTTCATTAATTGTTCGGAAAGTCTTTTGGAATTTTTTATAACTTGATGAGCATAATCCTGAAATTCTGGCTTCAGTGCTTCACCGAAGGCTACAGCTTTGGCTAAAACAACATTCATATGAGGCCCGCCTTGGAGTCCTGGAAAAATAGTTCTATCTACAAGTGTAGGTAGATTCTCAATTTTTTTATCAACAGGCTTGAGAGGATTGGATACAATTCCTTTGGTCAAAATCATACCACCTCGAGGACCTCTCAAAGTTTTATGCGTTGTAGTAGTACACATATGAAAACCATAATCAAAGGGATTTTTCAAAGCTTTACCCGCAATAAGTCCTGCAATATGAGCCATATCCATCATTGCCACAGCACCAATTTCATTCGCAATTTCTACAAATTTTGCATAATCCAATTCACGAGGATAAGCACTAAATCCACCTAGTATAATTTTTGGTCGATGCTTCAATGCCATATCTCTTAGTTCATTATAATCAATTTCACCAGTTTCGATATCTTTAATTCCATACCTAACGAAATTAAATATTTTTGCAGACATTGTTACAGGATGACCATGTGTTAGATGACCACCATGAGAAAGATTCATCCCCAATACCGTATCTCCAGTTTCTAGCCATGAAAAATATGCCGCAAGGTTTGCAGGAGCACCAGAATATGGCTGAACATTTGCATGATCACAATTGAATAATTGCTTTGCCCTATCTATTGCAATTTCTTCTATCTTGTCTGTATTTACTTGTCCGCCATAATATCTTTTTCCAGGATAACCTTCAGAATATTTATTCGTAAAAACAGTACCGAGAGCTTCCAAAACAGAACGGCTGACATAATTTTCGGAAGGAATAAGTTCCAAACCTTCACGTTGTCTTGTTTCTTCTGCATTTACAATTTCCGCAAGCTGTGAGTCTGTTTTCAATAAAGATGATAAGTCCATAATAGTATAAAATTTGAAATAATATTAAAAATTTAGACTTAAACCATACAAGGTTATTCAAAAGTTATTAATGAGATTATACCTTGATTGAGTTTTTGGCAAGAATTATTTTTCAATTACAATTATGACATCATACGCACTATTAGGATCTTCTCGATACAAAATATCTCCATACAGGTTTTTTACAATGTCATAAGTTCTTGATGTTTTCGCTTCTGAGCCTGGTTTAATAATAACTGCAGTTTTATTCATTTTATAAGAAAATGGCTTACCGACAACAATATTAATAGCATTAACGGGACCACTTGAATATAATAAACCCTGCAAATTACTTATATCTTGATCTGTATTATTAATTACTAAAATATTAAAGTAAGATTCTTTATATACATCAACACGAGGAGATTCTTTAATTACAAAAACTCTAACCGCAACAGCAAGTAAGATAATAATGGAAAAAATAGCAATTAAAAATAAAGATATTATTTTATGCTTCATATATTTCAATTTATATATATTTCTGAAAAGTTTAAAACTCAACTAAATATGTCATAAATATGAATAAAAATCTATACTTTTTTACAATTCATTATAGATCGTTTCCGCTATAACTCAGATTGAAACTTTTATTTATAAGAGGAAAATCTCCAATAATATTTCCATTAATTGTGGGCACCATCGCCTGCCAATTGCTAAATGAAGGATCTTTTATCTTAGCTCTTGTAATTTTTCCATTTTTAATTGAGATATAATGGATTATTTCACCTCTCCAGCCTTCAGTAATACCATACGCACTACCAGTGGCATTATTTAATGAAATATTTTTCACATCAACATCACCTACGGGCATATTATCTAGTAATGATAAAATTATGCTCAGCGATTCATAAACTTCATGTACTCTGACCATATATCTGGATCTGACATCACCAATATGCTCAATTGAAATATTTATTGATAAATTTTTATATGCATCATAAGGATGAAAATGCCTTGTATCTGTTTTCACACCTGATGCACGAGCTGGATAACCAACTGTTCCATAAGCAATTGCAACAGATTTTTTCATGATACCGCACTTTTCCATTCTACTAACCATTGTATGGATTTCTTCGGTCATATCAATAACTTCTTTATAATCTTTTGAAAATTCTGTAATAAATTTATTTAAAGAATTCAATTTTTCATTATCTGGATTAAAAGTAATACCTCCATAAGATAAAACATTTCTCATTACTCTTGAACCTGTGAATTTCTCACATTGTATCAAGACTAATTCTTTTAATCTCATACCTTGAGCACCAGCAACTCCAAATCCTGTATCCTGACCAATAAAGCCAATATCATTAACATGATTATAAATTCTTTCCAATTCACTAAGAATTACTCTAATTGCTTGGGCTCTTTTCGGTACTTCAATATTTAATATTTTTTCCACAGCCTGTACATAAGCAAGTGCATGAGAAACTGACGTATCACCAGAAATTCTTTCTGATAAATAAATATATTTTGAAGGATCAATATTTTCAAATAATTTTTCTGTCCCCTTGTGCTGAAACCAAAGCATAGGTTCGATGTTTAATATACGTTCTCCTGCAAGACTAAATCTGAAATGTCCTGGTTCGATAACACCTGCATGAACAGGACCAACAGGAATTTCAAAGACGCCCTTTCCCTCGACTTCTAGAAACTTTCTTTCATTATTTTCCCATTCTAACTGTGAATTCCACTTAAATTCTTTTTGTAATGGATGAGTATTCTTTGGGAAATTTTCATGATGTACAAGTGGCGTTAATCTATCATTACCAATTGCAACCCAGCCAAACATATCATGAATTTCTTTTTCAAAGAAGACCGCATTAAAGAAAATATTATAAATACTATCATATTCATTGTTGATAACATTTTGACGAACTTCACAAATAGTATTCTCTTGATCAAAAACATATTTGATAACATTCATATCATCGTCAATTTCACCAAACATCAATGATAATCTAGCATTTGCTTCACTTGCTTTTTTTATAAAAGATAAAGTGTCATCAGTTTTAATATAACTAATTCCATTTATGTCGGTATATTCGTATTTTTCTATTATTTCTTTTAGATTCATATTCTATTTGTTACAAAATTCATTATTAAATCTTTTACAAAAGGGATCATGTCAAAGCTAACTAACATTAATACAGCTATAGATACTAATATAACCATATTTCCCCAAAAATTATCAGCTACTTTTTCAACATGTTCATTTTCTCTTTTTAGTAAAAGCCTCATCACTGCCATTACGAAACCAATAGAAATTAATACAAGTGATAACAAAAGTATAATAAATATTATAGTTCCAATTACGGGATTAATGCTTAAACCAAATAAATTAATTGCGGCCTTACCAGATATTAAGCCAACAATCTGTTCCAACATACCCAATTTAGTAGTGAAGATTCCGAAAGGAGGAATGCCAGTAATAGCAAAAGCCATTGCTAAAAAAATAAATCCAGTCATTGGAATTCTTTTTAAAACAGCCTTAACCTTTGCAATCTTTGTACTGTGATAAACCATATAAATATTTCCAGAAAGGAAGAATAGAGATGATTTTATCAATGCATGAAATACATAATGATAACAAGCGAACATTATAGCTAAAGGTGTATTTAATGCGAATAATATAGCCATAATCCCCATATGTTCAATACTTGAATAAGCAAGTAATCTTTTGTAATTTTGTTGTATTAAGATCATGAATCCTGCCATTGCCACCGACATAACGCCAAAAACAATTAATAAACTTGATGTGAAATTTGAACTTCCCAATGTGACATCAACTATAGATTTTACTTTCAAAATTATTAATAAAGCTGTTGGTAAAAGAATTGAAGATAATATTCCACTAACTGGAGTAACTGCCTTGCTATGAGCATCAGGAAGCCATGTGTGCATCGGCACTAAACCGACTTTCGTTCCGAATCCTACTAATAATAAAACAAAAGCAATTTTTACCATTTGAGGATTCATTGAGGCTGCATTTTTCAATAATTCAGCAAAAGATAACGATGTCTCACCAGGCATGTTTTTCGCAGTAGCAAAGACGAGAAATAAAATTCCTAACAAAGCCACTGTAACTCCAATAGTATTAATAATGAAATACTTCCATGCAGCTTCTAAACTTGTTTTCTTAGTATAGTAGCCGACTAAAAATGCTGATGACAACGTGGATAATTCAATTCCTAGCCATGATAAAGCTAAATTACCAGAAATGGTAACTAAAATCATCGAAGCTATAAATAAATATGTCAAAATGTAGAATAATTGCAATTTTTTGAGTGTAATTGATTCATTACGGTACTCTTGATCCATAAATGTATATGAATAAAGTAGTGCTGTATTACTAACAAAAACTATTGTAGATAACATCAAAACGCCTAAATTTCCTGCATTGAATTCAGAAAAAAATAGCATTGTATCCCCATTCAAAAAATTGTACACAAATATGAATGTAATAGCACTCATTATTAGTTGTATACAAAATGAGAACAGATAAATATAACCAGATTTTTTTAGTAATAAAAATACTGGAGATGAAATTATTAAAATTATTAGTAATGTCTCAATCATATTAATCCTTTAGCTTAGTTAGTTTTTGAGTATCCAATGTTTTGAACATTTTGTTAACACTTAATGACAAAGTCATCATAATTGCAACAGCCATTAAAACTACCAGTAATAATCCTATTTCAATTATCAAAGGAAGTTTAGAAGCAAATGTTATTGATAAAATTGATATAGAATTTTCTACAAATAGAAATCCTGTTATCTGTGCGATCAAATTGTTTTTAATAACCATCATATAAAGACCAAGGAAAAAAGTACCAAGACCTAGAATTAAAATTGTAACTTCATAATTACTAATATCGCTTACTATATTTTTAGTCAAGAAATAAACAAAGACCATAACCCCCAGAATTACCGCTAAATTTATTGCTGGAACTATTTCTTTTACATTATCTCGACTTGTTTTAGTTCTTTTCTGAAGAAAAAATAATGCTTGTGGAATAATAATTACCTTACTAAAAAAGCCCAAAATACTTGCAATTAGAATATATATATCATGATGGATAATAGAAAAAACAATACCAAAAATAATAACCAACATAGACTGTATAGCAAAATACACAATGTTTCTTTTGACCCCTGTATCGAAAATAGCCATTATGACTACGATAAAGAGAATAAGTGATATTATTGCGAATATATTTCCGTGTATCATTTTACAAAAATTATCATATATATAACTCCAACTGTAACTAGCAAAAAGGCAAAAGCAAGTAATGT
>JBAXGO010000018.1:0-21477 GCA_037139335.1 bacterium | reverse complement strand
ATTTTTTCTATTCTATAGAATTATTGTCTAGTTTATAGGGTACCGGTCATAATGAAATATGCACCTTCTTGAGAATAATCATAACCTTCTAATCTTGCAGATTTGGTACAATATTTTACTCTTGAATTTTTATTCATGAAATATTTTTATTACTTTTTATTCATCGTTTGTGACTTCCATAACGGAAAAACTTATTTTTCGATCAGATCATATAATTTACTTAAGGAAGTAATTTATAAAAATTTTAAAATTGCTGATTTTATAGATTTTATTTTAATGTGGAGCGGGAGACGGGGCTCGGACCCGCGACATTCAGTTTGGAAAACTGATACTCTACCAACTGAGCTACTCCCGCAAACTTTAATATGAAACTTATGGTAAACCGATATAATCGGACTCGATTTACTCTCAAGAATATATCATAAACCCACTAGATTATCCAGAGTCATGGTGATATAATAGCCTCTATGCAATCGAGATATAGATTATCTCAACCTCACAAATAGAAGAAGCAAAGTGCTGTCTTCATACTTAATATTATATAAAATAAATGTATAAGGTTACATTCATTTTTAACAAAACCCATTTCGGTAGGGTTGTTTTTTCGTACGTATTATTTATTAACTCATGTAAAAAATGACCAAGGTAAAGGCACAAAAGGTAATCGATACTTTAATGGCGAAGGGACAGAAACAAGGATTTTTAACAGCAGTCGATGTGCTGGATCTCATTCAGGAACCAGAAAATAATCTCAAATATATCGAAGATTTATTTTTACTTTTATACGAAAGTAAAATTGAAATTATAGGTGTAGACGATACTAATGAAGAAAACAAGATAGTTTTCACAACAAGTCATGAGGAATCAGATCTTCAGAAAAAAATTAAAATTCTCAAGACTATACACGCCAATGTATATACAGATCCTATCAGATCATATTTACAGGAAATTGGTCGTATACCACTACTGACAGCTCAAGAAGAAATATATTTAGCAAAAAAAATACTTGAAGGTGACAAGAAATCTGCAGAGTATTTAACTACAGCTAATTTACGTCTTGTAGTTAGTATTGCGAAAAAATACGCTCATAGAGGCTTAGATCTACTTGATCTTATCCAAGAAGGTAATATGGGATTGATGAGAGCTGTTGAAAAATTCGACCATACGAAAGGTTTTAAATTTTCAACGTATGCCACTTGGTGGATTAGACAGGCTATTACGAGAGCCATTGCTGACCAGGCTAGAACAGTCAGAGTTCCTGTTCACATGATTGAAACAATTAACCAGTACAACAAAGCTGTAAACGAACTTCAGCAGAAATATCAGAGAACACCTACTGATAAAGAAGTTTCAAAATATATGAAATTGCCAGAAGATAAGATTTTGGAAATTAAAAATATTTCACAACTACCAATTTCTTTACAGTTACAGATTGGTGATGACAAATCTTCATCATTAGCTGATATTACAGAAGATAAGCAGGCAGTAAATCCCGAAGAATACGCTGAATATGCAAATTTGAAGCAGCAAATTGAAAAAGCTCTTAGCTCATTAAATGATAGAGAGAGAAGGGTACTAATCTTGAGATTTGGACTAGAAGATGGCGTAGCCAGAACTCTAGAAGAAGTTGGTCAGGAATTCAATGTAACTAGAGAACGAATCAGACAGATAGAGGCAAAAGCATTGAAAAAATTAAGAGACAAAAATGCAGAAAAAGCTTTATTGGATTATTTGAAGTAAGAAAAATAAAACAGAATATAAAAAGTATACAGCAGTAATGAATAATTATTGCTGTATTTTTTTATTTAACTTTTGCAACCTTAATATGAATTTTGGGCTCTGTTACTATTTCCAACGATCATTCCTAAATAATCCATGCCAGCTTTTATTATTTCGCCCTGCTTCGGTATTGTCGATTTTTCATGGCTCTTTTCGGTATAATTATAAGTAGTAATTTGATTACCTGATTTCATATCACTTAGTCTCATTGTTAATTCAATAGATCTTGAATCAGGAAAATTTGGCCAACATTGATTTTTTAATATAGAAGATTGTATATACAATAATCGTAAAGAAACAACTTGCAAAGATTTAAATTTAGTAGATAAATATAGAGGAGGAAAATGTTGACTATCATATAATTGCAATGTAACAAAATGCATTTTAATTGTATGTCTGTCTTTAAATTCAGGACCTTTTCTCGAATATGACAATTCATGAGCAGAATCTTGTGCAGATTGTTCTATATCTCTTCTTAATTCTTTTACACTAAATGTTTCTTTTACTCCTTGTTTCTTATATCTGTTACGCTTATTTTTATCTGAATCAGAAATTCAATATTGTTTAGTAGTTATTAAACCATAAGGCGAGGGAGTATTTTGCTGTACTAAAGTAAATTCATCTGTACCGTCAGGAATAATCAATTGTCCTTTATGTAATAACCCAGGTTCTATTGATACGAATAGACGTTCTGCTTGTGGTAATAAATGTAATGAATGTGGACCTTTTGGAAAAAACGACATAAATAACTGTATATAAAATTAGAACAGCTATCAGTATATAGAGATGGTATATACTACGCAACGATAGATAATATATATACAGAGGGTATTATTAGTATATTAGAAATATATACCTAAATATGTCAGTCTTGTTGAATATTTTTTTATTAAGATTTTTTTTGATGTAATCTACTAACGCTTATTGATAATGCATTTAATAAATTTAATGAAGATTCTAGTAACTCTCGATTGCGAGGTAACAGAGCATTATTAATAATACCTAAATTGTTACTATACATTTCGAAACGACCATATATATTTCTTCCATAGAATTTTGTGTCAAATTCATATGATAATTCAGATGTCTTATTCGTAGCATCATACATTCCTCTAGCTACAAGACCTATTAATGAAGCACTATCGGTAGTTTCGTATAATGCATGATGTCCAATAAATGCTAAACGTGATAAAGGTAATGGTTGTACTCGTACAGTTCTTTCAAACCCATTTTCAGTTTTCAATTCATCAATAGATAAAGCATAATGAGCATGGTTTGAGAACGGATTTCCCCATTTTCTCTTTTTTGATTCAATAGGCTGACACCTAAGTATCTGACCTGACATCTGGCCTAATGCAAATTTATATGATTTAGTATTTCTATCACCTGTATTTGTAAGTTCTGATTGATTTTCACCCATGTAATCAACATTCAAAACTTTTAAAAGTCTACCTCCTATAGAAGTTACTTCAGGATCCCTATTAGGATAACTATCGGAAATTTTGACACCAAACTTAAAAGACATAATAGAATAAAATTAATTTAACCTTGAACCTAAGCAATATGTAAACAAAGAGTACACAATTCATATAATGATTGCATAATAAATTCTTTATTGTGGTGTTATTGGTTGTGACATAATTATTATAATTAATGAATGTTACTGTGGATATTATCGCTTTATTTTATATTTTTCAATGTATCACCACCAAATTTGAGTCATTGCGCTTGATATATCTTTCTGATAAATTATTCTAAACATATTACTGCCCGTTATTATGAAAATTAAAAAGATCACTGCTAGACAGATTATTGATTCTCGCGGTGTTCCTACAATCGAAGTTACTGCTTATACTTCTTCTACGTCTGCGAAGTTTTCTGTTCCTTCAGGTGCTTCTGTTGGTAGTTTTGAGGCTCTAGAATTGCGAGATAATAACCCGCATGATTTTTTTGGTAAGAGTGTGAAAAAGGCGGTTAATAACGTCAATAACGATATTAATAAGCTTTTAACAGGAAAAAATCCTCTATATCAAAAAGACATTGATGAATTATTAATAGATTATGACAATACAGACAATAAATCCCATATGGGAGCTAATGCAATATTAGGGACATCTGTGGCTATAGCTAAACTTGTCGCTGCAGAAGAAGGAATTCCAGCATTCAAATATATTCGTGCACTTTACGATCCATATATTAACTTCACACTGGGAAGTCATTACAAAATGCCTATTCCTATGTTCAATATGGTAAATGGAGGTGCTCATGCAGATAATGACATTGCATCTCAGGAATTTATGGTTATACCAGCGAAAACTAGAAGTATGCATAATAGGATAAAAATTGCGGCTGAGATAAATCATGAATTGAAAATATTATTGGAGCAAGGTTCAGATAATACAGCAATTGGAGATGAAGGCGGTTATGCAGCACTTGATAGCAATGATAACAAAGGTTCAATACTTACCGATACAGAATCAATATTAAAAACTCTATCATTGGCATGCAAAAAAGCGGGTTATACTCCAGGAGAAGATATCTTCTATGGATTAGATTTAGCTGCGACCAGATATTTTCAAGATAATAGCCATGCAAAATATGTAATTCCTAATTGGACAAAATTAGGAGACTTCGAAGGTAATTTTGATTACTTGCTTGATACATACCAAACTTTGGTAGAAAAATTTCCAATATTATTAATGGAAGATCTTGCATCAGAAAACGATTGGCCATCATGGGTTAAATTAAAAAAACAATTGGGCAAAGACATATATATAGTAGGAGATGACCTTACCGTCACAAATCCCAAGAGATTGCAAAAAGCAGTATTACTAAATTGTATTAATGCAATTATAATAAAACCAAATCAGATAGGTTCTCTAACTGAAGTATTCGAAACTGCATCGAAAGCTCATGAAAATGGTATAGAATCCATTGTTTCACACAGATCTGGAGAAACAACAGATGATTTTATCGCTGATTTAGCTGTTGGAATCGGAGCTAAATTCTATAAAGGCGGAAATATAATGCGAGGTGAACGAGTTGCTAAATATAATCGTTTTTTAGAAATTGAAGAGTTATTAGCATAATTATTATTCAAAATTATATATTCGTTTTGTTTTTGTTGTATAATTTTATAATAATTAATATTTGATACACCAATGTATAATATAAAAAAGTTCTTTCTATCCTCATTTATTGTACTTCTTGTAATTTCAGCAATAGTAATTTGTATTTTAACCTTCATTGATGGAATTGATGTAAATAGACAAAAGATTATAATTTCATTACTAATTATATTGTATTTCTATGGTACAGCACTAGTGCCTGCTCTTATATATAGCAAAAATAATTATAATATTGTTTTGGGTTTTGGTTCAGCGTGTGTATCTTTTTTTGGAATTATGATTTCGCTAACATCTGTAGTTGGTGATTTTGTGTTGAATTCTGAAGTTTATAAACTATCTATTATTACAGCAGTATTATCTTTCATACTTGTACTACTAAGTATATTTATGAAGTATTTAAATTCTTCAAAGATTCAAAAATATATTTCATATGCATCTATTTCACTATTATTAATACTTTATGTGTTAATATCAGCTGTTGTATTTGGTGAGGCTTCTGGAGTAAGTTTATTGGTAAAAATCACTGAAGCTCTGATGATTATAATTGGAACTAATACAATACTTCTTCCATTAATTGATAAAATGAAGGAAAAGTAATTGTTAAATTTTAAATAATATAAAGAAGGGTCTTAAGACCCTTTTTTAATTCCATTTTTTTACAAACGGAGGAGGGCATAACGTATCCCATTTTTTATAAAGTTGAGCAGTAGCTATTACATCTCCCGCACAATATTCAGCAATCATAAGACCTTTACCTTCTGCGAAATATTTTGCTACTTCATGACCACAGACTTCGCCTTCCTTCGGACTTTTAATTCCATATACTTTACAATAAAAATCCAATGGAAATATTCTTTCTAGTTCACCATAAAAATTTAATACTTTGGCTAAATCAACATGAGGCTTTTTCTCGAATCTTGGAGGCATTAATTCTCTTGTACATTTAATACCTAATATTGTAGATCGTAAAATTAAGAATGGACAATCAAATCTACTTCCATTAAATGTAATAAATTCATCAAATTTTGTAATGTCATTCCAGAAGCTTTTTAAAATAGTTTCCTCGTTAGATGAAATGTACGTAATATTATCTATTGTATGATTATATTCTTCTTTTGTACCACTATCGAAATATACAACACCTCTTTCTGTATCTGGGTTATACATTGCGATAGTTATAACCTTGCCAGTTAAGGGATGCAGCCCCATTTTTTCTTTTATTAAAACGAGTTCTTCTTCAGTTTTTGCAAATTTTGATAAATAATCATGCTGTTTATCATCAAAATCATCCCAGTCAAAGCCAATTGTTTCTATATCAAACACTACTTTACTTGTCATATTTATATCGTGTCAAATAATTCATTAGACATAATAAAGGTTCTAGAAGAATTTGTAAATGCTTACGATTTTGTTAAATATTTAGCTATGAAATGTGGGTAATGAAGGCAGGGTGTGTTCATTCCCCAATTCTCCAATTTTATAAAATGGGAGAATATAATGAACACACTCCGCCTCGTTTTGCTCAGCACCTCTCCTTTCGAAGGAGAGGACATAAATAAACATACCACAGGTTAAGGGATTTTTTATCAAAGTCATGAGTTAACCCACTAAAATAATTTATGCTATATTTAATTATAAAAATAAATATAAATCGTTAACAATGCTAAATAATAAACCCGTTTTGAAAATTAGCTTAGTAGCTATAATTTTAATATTAATTATTAGCAGTGCTGTTATTTCTAGTAGCTGGATTATATCCAGTAGACCTATGTATATTCAAAATAATACAGGACTTGATGGCAAACCAGTTAATAATATTTCCGTTACTGCAGATGGAAAAATATCAGTTAAACCTGATGTTGTTCAGTTCACAGCAGGATATACAGTTACTAAAAACACAATTTCAGAAGTTCAATCTGACTTAAGTGAAAAAAATAATAACATAGTTAAGTCGTTAAAAGATCAGGGGCTAGTAGATAAAGACATCAATACTATATCATTCGATATGTACCCTAATTATAGATATGAGAATGGTAGAACAATTAGCGATGGACATAACGGAAGTTTAAGAATTTCAGCTAAAGTTAGAGATATTAATAAAGCAGGACAAATAATCGACAACACAGTCAAAGCAGGCGCAAATGTTGTTGATAGTATTAATTTTGCACTAGATGATTCAGAATCAGCAAAAAGCCTAGCTCGTGATTTAGCTGGTAAATTAGCAAAACAAAAAGCAGAAGAATTAGCAAAGAGTTCTGGCACCGAACTTGGGGGATTAATAGCTATATCAGAGACTAATTCTAATTCGAATCAATATTATTATTCCAATTTTAGCAAAGGCTTATCCCTAGATTCTGCTAGTAGCGCTCCTACACAAATAGCGTCAGGTTCTTTGGAAATTACAGTTAGTGTCAGTGCTACGTATGGAATAAAATAATTTTGATAAAACTTATTAAAATAATTTCAGAATTTTCTGAATATTTAATAGTACATTAAAGTATTTTCACAATTAAAATATATTTGCATTTAAATTAATAATGAAAATTATAGAAGATAAAACTTTATACATGGAAGGCGATTTAGTTGAAATTACAGGACGTTATAAATGCCAAGTCTGCGGCAAAGAAGAAATGTTTATGAAAAACTCTTCCTTCCCAATTTGTGAGAATTGCAGACACGGTAATAACGAAGATATATGGTTATTAATAGAAGAAATTGAGAGTATCGAATTTGGCAGTATATAAATTATTACTCTAATCATATGGTATAATCTTGACTGACTTATACATGATTAATATGGAAAATAAAATGTTTTATCTCGTCATAGATATTGAAACTAAAAATACTTACAGCGAAATCGGCTCTAACGATCCAACAAAATTAGAAACATCCTATATAGGACTTTATCGGTCTGATACAGATAAATATGAAGGTTATTTTGAAAAAGATTTTGATACATTTTTTAATTTGTTAAAAAACGTTGACTTTGTAGTCGGTTATAACATCGATGGTTTTGACTTTGAAGTTTTGAAGGGAATAGCACCAAGCGATATTTCTAGAATACCTACTGTTGATTTATATAAAATTGCATTCAATACATCTAGAGTTCATATCAAATTAGATAATTTTGCTCACACAACACTTGGTTACGGTAAATCTGGAGATGGACTTTCTGCTGTTAGATTATTTAAGGAAGGAAAATTTGATGAGCTGGCTCATTACTGCCTTGACGATGTGAAAATTACAAACGAATTATATGAATATGCAAAAAAGAATGGCATATTAAAATATCAAGATGGTATGGGCATGGTAACTGAAGTAGATATTAAAATGCCGGAATATTTACCAAAAAAAGTGAAGGAAGAAGGTTTCGGATTATTTTAATATAAATATTATGTGGGAACTCGATAAAGAAAAACTGGAAATTAAAAAAATATTGGATGAATCTAATATTATACTATTAACAATGTCGTCACCCGATGGAGATAGTATTGGATCATCACTTGCGTTGAAATTTATACTAGAGCAATTGGGAAAAACTGTTGAAATAGTTTGCTCATTTGATTTAGCTGGTAGATTTAATAACTACATTGGCTCTTCATCTATAATTATATCTGATTTAGGTAGAGTTGATTTCAATAGATATGACTGTTGTTTTACGTTGGATGCAGGGCATATTAGCAGATTAGTAAGATCTGAATTTTATCCTAATGGTTTCAAATTTCCCAAAAGCTTAAAAGTTATAAATATAGATCATCACCAAAGTAATGATTTGTTTGGTACTTTAAATATTAATGTTAAAGAAGCTTCATGTACTGCAGAAGTTCTAGAAACATTATTTGAAGGAGAATATATGATGGATAGTACTATCGGAAAATTATTATTTTATAGTGTTGTCTATGACACTGTAAATTTCAGACATAACGTAACAGCCCATATGATGGAATTTGCGTTGAAATGCTTAAAAAGTGGAATAAACGCAGAGGAAGTTATTAGTGAATTTTTCAATAATAGATCTTTAATACAAACTAAATACGAAGGTGTTCTACTTGAAAGAATGATACATAAAGATAATTATGTTTGCACGTTCGCATATCACGATGATATTGAAAAATACGGTATTGATGTAGCCAAATATCTTTCTGCAACAGCAACAATTGCGAGAGACTATATATCTGCTTTCAAAGATGCTGACTTCGGATGGGTTATTTCTGAGAGAAGATCCAATGTTGTGAAACTTGAGATGAGAGGAAAGATAGAAGACACCCCAATATTGGAAATTACACAAAGCTTAGGCGGTGGAGGCCATAAGAAAGCATGCGGTGCAAAAATTATAGATAAATCCATTGAAGAAGTTCAGGATTATATTATTAAATATTTATCATAAGTATTGGAACAAAATAATATTTATGTTTAAATGAGTTAGAGTTTTTTTATTCTTAAATTACATTTATGATTAGTCAGACAATATCTGGAAAAATCCAAAGCATTATAAAATTAAACAATTATATTTATGGAGTTAATCTAAAAATTAACGGTCCTTTTTTATTCAAAGCTGGACAGTTTATTTCATACTTTATAAATGATAAACAAGCTCGTGCATATTCAATTGCATCATCTCCGAGATTAGCAATAGATAAAAACGAATTAAATTTAATTGTTGGCCCACATCCAGGCGGTGATTCAGAAAAGTATTATCAAAACGCAAAAGTCGGTGATGAATGTCAATTCAGAGGTCCTTTTGGAATATTCACAATGGAGAAAACTTTGCCAATTTATAATAGTAATGAATTTAACTCAGAAAGATCTATAGTATACATAGCAACAAGTACAGGAATAGCACCTTTCTTGTCAATGATTGAATATTTGGCTGATATTGGATATAAGAATAAAATTGTATTATATTTTGGTGTTAGATATCAAGAAGATATCTTTCTATTAGATGTTTTTGAAGATTTGAAAAAAAGATTAAATTTTACCTATTATATTTGTATTTCCAAACCGTCAAATGATCTGCAAGAATCTGAAAATATTAAATTTGGATATGTAACAGAAAATGTTATTAAATACCAAAATAATGAAGACTATTGTTACATTTGTGGTTCAACTGTAAATGTACAATCGATTTCTACAAAATTGAATGAGTCTAATTTCAAAAATGTATATTTTGAAAATTATGGTTAAATATAAGGGTCTTTTGAGACTTTTAATCATAATCTTTTTATTTTTTCTATTCTTGATGTTTACTCAAACATCATATGCAGCAGATTTTAATTTTGATTATCAAATTAATTCTACCCTAACATCTGATTTCAAATTAACCAGTGAATATACCGTAACCATAACAAATAATTCAGGAAAGAATTTCATAAGTAAATCACAGTTAAAATATCCTTATGAAATGGAATCAGTTAATGTTGTAAATGAGAACGGAACAAAGTTAGATGCATATACAGATACGAAAAAAGATACTGATGGCAATTACACTATTAGCGTTGATCATAAGCCTGCTTTTGGAAATAGTGCGAAGATAAAATATAAGCTAACAATTATTACAAAAGAAGCTATAAAAAAGAAAAGCAGTATTTACGATATTTCTATACCAGGACTCACACAATCAGATAGCGTGAAAGTTAGTAAAAATGATTTAAGAATATCAAAATTGCTACCTCCAATTAAATATACTTCAAAAATTTTGAAGGATGATGAAAGTACAAAAAAATTAAACTATAGTGAATCAGATTATTTACATTACAGTTTCGATAATTCAGATCCATTATTAATGATAATTGGAGATAAGACAAAGTATAATTTTATCTTGAATATTAAACCAGAACAAAATAATTTAATTTATGCTCCATACATAACATCTAAACAAAAAATCATAATAGATGAAATATCTGCATCTCCTAAAGATGTTTTACAAGATAATGAACAAAATACAGTACTAAGTTATGAAACTTTACCAGATAATATTCAGATTAAAGGTCAAATAGAAGTTGATAGTGATAAAATTCAGACTAAACTGGAAAATACACAATCTTTGGATAATTCATTTTGGAAAAAAGATCCTCGATTAGACGAAATTATAAATTCAGTAAAAAGTAAAGGTAGTACCTCAGAAAAATTATTTACAACATTTGAGTATATTTCAAAAACTATCAAATACGAAAACAAGCCACTGACATACAAAAGACTATCTACATCTGAAATTTTGGATAATCCAAAAAATCTACACAGTATTAATATTTCAGACTTAGTCGTGTTAATTTTGAAATCATCAGGAGTTGAATGCAAAATTATAGGTGGCTTTATAGATAATAATGTTAATAATGAATTTAAAAATAATTCACTTCATTATTGGATTGAATATTATGATAATGAATGGGGAGGATGGAAATCTGCCGATCCAACCATGCATTTGATTTCATCATCAGATAATTATTATGATGGTATAGGCCTATCTCATATAGGTATATTTAGTACAACAAGTGGCTGGAATATACCCAATCCAGGTATTTATAGTATTGATGCATCATTGGTGGAAGGTGATATTACAGAGACTCAAAAGTTTACATTAGAACCGAAAACATTATCTATAAAATCTGGTAAAAACGATACTATAGAAGCATATATAGTTAATGATGGTAATACTCTTTCTAGATTAGATTCTATAATTTCTTCTGTAGATAATTCAGAAACTAAGACTTCACAGTATAATAAAGTTATTTTTCCTCATCAAAAGGTACTAATTGACATAAAAATTAAAAATGAAAACCCATACGAAGACAGAAGTTTACCTATAACTTTCATACTAAACTCAGGAAATAATTCATATAACGTGAAACAAGACATTAAATTTGAAAAAGACATTAGCACAATTTGGATACCTTTGATAATACTATCAATTATCATCATATTAATCGCATCCGTTATAATTGTTCAGAAGAAAAACAATAAAAAAAAGCATTGAATAATTTCGCAGATTAATTATAATATAAGTAAATTTTTATCTGCCATATGTCAAACAATACTAACTATATATTCCCGATTTCTAGCATCACAATTAAGAATAAGACCGATGTAGGAGTACCACCTTTAGAATTGGCAGAATTAATGTCAGCCAATGTCCCAATACCACCAGGCTTTGTAATAACACAGTCTGCTCTTGAATATTTTGCTTATACGACACAATTAGATTTGAAAGTTAAGCAACTTCAGCAGATGGGTTCATTTAGTGAATCTACGCTGACTAAATTAATTTTGGAATCGGATTTGCCAAAAGAAGTTTATACATATTTATCTAGAGAATACTCATCATTGGCTGGAATAACAAGTATTTGGATGAGATTGAGAGCTGGTTTGTACGATGCTCAGGGGAATCCATTAACATTTATTGATGAAAGCGATATTAATGATGTGAAGGGATTTGATGCACTAGAATTGGAATTAAAAAAGATTTGGGCGAAATTACTTATAATTGATCAGAAATATGATTCTTTAGGCAGTTTTGTAATTGTTCAAAAGCTAATACCTGCAGAGATATCTGGAAAAATATATACAAAAGATTTATCTACCGAAAATGACGATCAAATAATAGTTAAATGTATGTACGGAGAATATTCTGACGATTTAATAGATACTTCTGATGTTTATGTCTTTTCAAAAAAAAGCGAAAAAATAATTGACAGGACAATTTCACAGCAATTAAGCATGAAAGTAAGATCCTCCAAAAAGGATATGGGATTTGATGATGTAGAAATTACAGATAAGTGGAAGATGAGACAAAAATTGAATGATAAATATATCGAAGACTTGGGATATTTAGGTGACTACTTAGAAAATGTATTTACCAAACCTCAGGAAGTATCATGGGTTTTTCAAGCTGGAAAAATTTGGATCAATTATGTGAAACCACTTGTGCCGGAAATTACAGAAGAAGAGAAGGTTGAAGTGCAGGAAATTGAAAAAGATTTAGAAGCTCTAAATAATATTGTAGAGAAAGAAGCTGAATCATTTGAAGAAGAAATTGTTGACATAATTCTTCCAGAAGAAAATCTTTTTGAATATGTTTCAGAACCTGAAATTGAAATTCCTGAAGCGACTTCTTTTGCAGATAACATTGAAAATATTGTAGAAAGCGATACAAACATTTTAGACAATAATGAAGAAAAATACGAACAGTTCGAAAATATTTCAGAAATTATTGATGATAAATCAAAAGATAATTTACAAAATGAAGACATAGATTTATCAATTAGATCAGATGCTATAACAAAAGATGTACTTGTCGTAGGTATTGGTAATAATAAAGGTATAATTAAGGGAAAAATAATTTTTGATCGAGAGAAATCAACAAATAGAGATGTACTAGTTTTATCTGAATGGGATGGTATGCCAAAAAATGCTGCTGCATTAATAATTGAAGATATGCTGAATGTAAGGTCTGAAATACCTGTAGTATATGGTGCAGAATTAGCATCCAAAATATTGCGCGAAGGTGAATTTGTACAAATTGATACTGACACAGGATTTGTATTTGAACTCCAGAATTTACCAAAACAAGTTACTGAGCCTATTGAACAAGCACATGAAAAAGAAATGCCTACTATAGTTAAATCAAAAGATTTAATTCAGCCAACAAAAGTAAAAACTGTTGAGCCAGAAATTCCTGATGAACCTCCAGTAAAAGAAAAAAAGATTATACCAATTAAAAAGACGAAAAAAGAGGTTGAGCCAAAGAAGACAGAAGTTATAGTAGAAAAAAAGTCTATAAAAAACGAAAAAATTCATACAGCTATAAAAGTTTTCTCATATGTGGCATCATCACAAATTAAAGATGATTTATCTTTAGGTGATGGCTTGATACTAGATTTACCGCATATGGAAGACTATATAAGCGGTAAGGAGAGAATGGATTATAAAAATATTTCATCTCTTGTTTATAACTATGTTTTATCATATTTGAAGAATACGAAAGATAATGTAATTTATAATGTTTATGATGCAACACCATCAATCTATTTGAAGAATTCTGAAATGTTGGAAGTTCAATGCGAAGCAATTCATAAACTTAGAAATAAGGAAAATATGAGAAATTTGAATATTGCTCTTCCTAAGTTTAAGAATATTAAACAATTAAGAGAATTCAGAAAATCATTATCAGCTTCTGGTTTGAGAAGATCTACAACGTTTAAAGTTTATATTAAAGTTGCCTATTCATCTAACATATTTGAACTTTCACAATATTTGGACGATAGATTTGATGGAGTGATTGTAAATTTGGATACAGTATACAATAGCTTGTACAGCTCTGAAAAAAAGATTGTACGCGTAACAGATACACTTCTCACAACATTAGCTCAGATTCAAAAAGAATGTAAAGCAGCCAAAGTGCCAATGATTATGGATTTAAAGGGGATTAAATTAAGTGAAAGTGCCTTAAATAAGATATCACCATTTTTAACATATGGAGTGTCTGTAGCTCCTAAGAATCTTAATAAAACTAAGGAATTCATATCAGATATAGAGAAACAAAGAATATTTAAGTAACAATCTTTACTTTTTAAAAAAAGGCGACTCTTGGATTTTTTATTCCTTCTTATTGAGGAGGGGATCAAGGGGCGTGCAAACTGAACAAAATAACCTCTCTGTCCTAACGGACATCTGTCGAAGGGCTAATTACGTATTAGATAGTTATAAATAAATATTATTAAATAATTTGAGCTATCACTTCATAAAAGGAGAGAATAATAAAGAAGGGCGACTGTAGGAATTCCGACATCATGGTTCGACGGGCTCACCATGACAACTTAAATTTGTCACCCTGAGCTTGTCGAAGGGCGACTGTCGGAAAATTTCAAAACAAAGAACGGGAATGAACACAACCCGCCTTCGGCACCCCTCTTCCCAGAGGGGACTGGAAAACACAAGCCCCTTCTGTCATTCCTGCGAAAGCAGGAATCTAACCCCTTCCGCCCGCTGAGCGGGCACCCTCCCCGATGGAGGGAATTAATATAGAACATCTCAGTAGGGATATTTAAAATTCTTACATTATCAGTGAATATGCACCATTTGTAATTAGAGAGATTAATGGTGTTATGAAAATTCCTATAATAGAATTACCACCAAAGATTGGTAACATTATTACAAGCAAAACAATAATTCCATATTTGAGAATGAAAGGTTCGAACTTCATTCTTGCATCATAAGGAAGAATTACTGAAAAAATTTTGGATCCATCTAGTGGAGGTATTGGAATAAGATTAAATATTGCTAACGAAATATTGATAAAAAATAAAGTCTTCAATGAATCGAAAATAGACTGAGCTGTTAATAAATCCATAGAGCCCAAAAAGTTGTTTAGTGAAAAGACAAAACCCCAACTAATTAACAATATTATCAGTGATAAAAACATATTTGCAACAGGTCCTGCAAGAGATGAAATTAAGTATTTTCTCTCAGGGTACATGCCCATATTCTGAGGATTTACTTCCACAGGTTTTCCCCAGCCAAATGGTGCCAAAAATATAAATAGTGTACCAATAGGATCCAAATGAGCTATTGGATTTAATGTTACTCTGCCATCATAAACTGGCGTATTATCTCCAAACATCTGAGCTGATTTTGCATGAGCAAATTCATGAAATCCGATTGAAAATATAAAACCGGCAAGAATTATAAATATTTGTAGTAAAGTTGCATTTGATGACAATAAATTCAATAGCATTATTAACGAAATTAATAAAATTAATTAATACAATTTTAACACACTGACTAATTTTTTTTACATGTAATGATCCAAGCTGACCAAACATTGTTAATTTTATACGAATCGTTATCTGAAATTACATACCCCATATTCTGTATCATTTGAATAATATCTTTTTTTGGTACTATTGTTTTTATCCTTTTATTAAACAATTTAGCAATTGCTAAGAATGTTTCTGATAAAAAATTACTTGATTCTATATCTGAAATTAAAACAGTTGTTTCACTATCCGATATTGAATCGATAAATTTCAAAAATTCATTTATTTCCAATGAATTCATCGAATGAATATCAAATACTGATAATATTAGTTCATAATTATGTTTATTAACTTCTTCAATATTGTTTAAAATTACAACATCAGCAATTTCATTAATACTTTCTTTTTTCACGTATGAATAGGCAAAATATCTCGACTCAGTAAGTATAGTTTTTAATTTTGTTACTAATGAACCTTTAGTTGTTCCGACATCAATTATATTTGAAAAAGTTTTTCCACGTAATTTAGAAACAACATTTGTATTTATAATATCTTTAATCCAAATAAATTTATCTTCTTTGTTATCTTGCATAGTAATTTTTTATATTTTTTAGTATATAATAGCTCTACAATTTATGAAACATGAAGAAAAAAATTATAATTGCTGGCAACACAGTATTCACAAAAGTTATTATAGAAACATTACATTTATCTGATAACTATGAAGTTATTTGTTTAACTGGTTTTTCTAAATCAAATCCAGTATTCGATTATTGCAAAGAATCCAATATTAATATTATACAATTAAGTAAAGAACAATATAAGAATAAAGAAGCAGAAATCTTGTTAAAAAAAATTAACCCAGATTTAATAATAGTAATTGCTTATGGAATAATAATTCCAAAATATATACTTGAAATACCCAAATTTGGTTGTATCAACATTCATGGTTCTTTACTTCCAAACTTACGTGGTGCTACTCCTATACAATCATCTTTGCTATTAGGATATGAAAAGACAGGTGCAACAATACAAAAGATGGTTTATAAAATGGATGAAGGCGATATTTTAGCTCAATATAATGTTGAAATAGATCTTAATGATAACTTTACAACATTAAGAGAAAAAATGATGAATGAAGTAAAAAATGATATTGAAAACTTTTTAAATAAATATTTTGAGGGATCTGTAAATCCAATTATTCAAAATAATGATGATGCAACTTATTGCAAAATATCTGATTTTACTAGAGATAAAGCAAATATAAACTGGAGTGATTTATCATTTAATATTCATAATAAAATTAGAGCTTTTTTTCCAGAACCTGTTGCATGGAACAATATTCGTTCAAGTGAAAATATCACTTGGCTAGAAAAGGATAAAATATTAAATATACATACTTCGTTTTTAACAGAACGAAAGTCTATATTAGAAGCTGGTACTATGTTTTATGAAATGAAAAAATTATATGTTGCAACTTCAGATTTTGATTTAGAAATTGACAAATTAGTACTGGAAGGAAAAAAGGAAATGCTAGGTAGAGATTTCGGGAATGGATATGTGAAAAATAATCAATTGAAACTAATATGAAGGTACATAAAAAATCATTTAATATCCAAAAACCTTTTGGAAATTTATTTAGAAAAAAACATGTTTTAGTAGTTATTATTGATAAAAATAATAATTTAGTACTAGGAATGAAACCTAATGTTTATCCTGATGGAATTTCCAGATTTATTGGTGGTGGTATACACAAAAACGAAAATACATTAATCGCTGCGAAAAGAGAATTATTTGAAGAAACAAGAATTTATACAGATAAATCAAATTTTAAAGAATTAATGACAGTAATAATTGATGTGAAAGATCAAACACAAAAATTATATCATTTGGTAACATATATTTACGTTTTCAAACTTCAAGATAATATTATTACACCTTCTGATGATATAAAAAATATTGAAATATTAAATTTAGAAGAACTATATATGCTTTCGAAAAGATATTTTTCATTACCAAACGATCAATGGAAATATAAAGATGAAAATAAGCTTTATAGTTGGGGTGATTATGGTAAAGTTTATGGATACATTCATAAACTTGTGGCTGATGAATTAAAATTAAAAAAATTGATATAAAGATAAATTAATTATAAAATCATTTGTTTTCTATTTATTGCAGATTCATATATGAAAATTACAAAAAAAGCCCTTAATCCGAAGCAAGATCAGTTCAAAAAATTTATTCCTTTTGGTATTGGAGTGGGATTATTATTGTTAGTTGTTATATCTTTATTATTTGTCACAAATTCAACTGCAATTAAAGATAGTCGATTCGGTTTATCTGCAAAGGTAAATTCAGAAAATGACGCAAAACTTTTACGAAGTTTAGGAGCTACTTATTTTTTACCATCCAAGCCAATCATACTATCTACTGGTAATATGGATTGCAGTGAGTGTGATTATGCAAAAAATGCTGGAATGAAATTAGTGATTCAAATAGTTAATAGCTACGATAAGAATTCATATATGTCAGAAGTTCCAAAAGACCTAGACACTTATAAAAATAATATCGAATTTATAATCTCCAAATATTCACCTGAGCTAATAGTCGTTGAACAAGAAGAAAATAATAATTATTATTACAAAAGTACGGCATCAGAGTATCAAACTCAGTTGAAAGTAGCATGCGATGTTGCGCACAGCAAAGGTATTAAATGTACAAATGGTGGCTTAACTGATAATTACATAGGTTTTGATATTTATGTCGAATTTATGAAGGAAGGTCGACTAAGCGACGCATGTAATCTAGCAAATTTTGTATTTACCTCACCAGAGCAAATAAAAACAGCTTGCAATGTGAAAAATTATGAAGAAGCTGGGAAATTTTTAACTAAGTTAAATAAAGAAGCGGCAGAATTTATTGATCTTTATAAAAATGAAAATATTGATTATTTGAATACACATTGGTATACAGTTAATAGTAATGTTTTGGAAACTGTTTCAAATTTCTTGAAAGAGAAAACTGGTAAGACAGTAATTACAACACAAGTTTCTCAAAACGAGATTCCAATAGATGTTTTCACAACTTTCATGAAAAAATCTAATAGTATGAATATGCCAGTCGTAATATGGGAAAGTATCGATAATGAAAGGTCCAAATCATTTATTGACAAGAATGGCCAAGTATTGGAAAAAGGCGACAAATTTCGAAGCGAAATAAAGTCATACTAAATACAAAATTACCGACGATAATGTGTAAATCCCTAACAGAGGCAATATTTTGTTTATATCTTTCCTATCCTTCGAAAGGAGAGGTGCTGAGCAAAGCGAGGCGGTGAGGTCAGTTCTGGGGTTTGCACCACCCCTTGATCTTCTCCTCGGGAAGGAGAGGAAAAATCATACAGTCGCCCTTCGACGAGCTCAGGGTGACATTCCCTTTGACTAGCTCAGGGTAACAACAAGAATGCATGGATTCCTGCTTTCGCAGGAATGACAGAAGGGGCTTGTGTTTTCCAGTCCCCTCTATTAAGAGGGGTGCCAAAGGCGGGTTGTGTTCATTTTCCCAATTCTCCCCTTTTATAAAAGGAGAGATGTCCGTTAGGACAGAGAGGTTATTGTGTTCCTTTCCCAATTCTCCCTTTTATAAAGTGATAGTTCTAATTATTTACAAATATTTATTTAAAACTATCTAATACATAATTAGCCCTTCGACAGATGTCCGTTAGGACAGAAAGGTTGTTGTATTAAAAAGATCCCTCCTAATTCATTTATCAAAGTTGATAAAAGTATGAGATAATAATATACATACAAATTATAATGAATTACATACTTCAAATATTTAGAATTACAAAAAAGTTTTGGAAATACTATGTTGGTATTAGCTTTTTCATAGTTCTAATTTCTCTTTTAAATTTAGTAAGTCCTCTTTTAAATAAAAATATTGTAGACATTATCGTTAATAATGTTCAAAACAATAAACCAGATTTGAATTCTCTGATTTTTATACTTGTTTTAATTTTGATATCTGATTTAGTAATCACTTTTTTAACGAATATTGCTGGATATCTAGGCGATATTTTGGCGGCATTATTGAAAACTAATTTGATGAATAAATATTATAAACATGTTCTGAGTTTACAGATTGGATATTTCGATAATGAACAGACAGGTAAAATAGTTAGTAAATTGCAAAGAGGCATAGATAATATTACGCAATTTATAAATTCTGCAGCGAATAATTTTCTACCTTTTTTTCTAACAGCATTATTCACAGTTATATACTTAGCTTTTTATAGCTGGGAGATTGCAATATTACTTGCCGTATTATTTCCTGTTTATATTATTATTAGTGATAAATCTAGTAAAACATGGATAAAAAGACAAAATGATATTAATAAAATTAACGATAAACAATTTGGTAGAGCAACAGAAGTCGTTTCATCAATAAGAGTCGTAAAATCTTTTATTAACGAAAAATTAGAGTCATCTTTTTTCAAAAAGAAAAGAATTGAAATAGAAGCTTTAACCAAAGTCCAATCAAGGGGCTATCACATATTTGATGTATACAGACGATTGTTTTTGAATATTATACTTTTCGCAATATATGCCTACATTATTTATTTCACATATACTGGCAGATATACCCTTGGTGAAATGACTTTATTATTGCAATTAGTTACACAAGCAAGATTTCCATTATTTGCAATGTCATTTATATTAAGTCAGATACAACAAGCAGTTGCAGGGTCAAAAGATTTCTTTGATGTATTAAATGAAAAGGCAGAAATTAATGATTTACCAGATGCGAAAAATATTAAAAATGTTCAAGGAAATATTAAATTTGATAATGTCTCATTTAATTATTCAACAAGCGGTAAAAGTATAGATGTTATAAAAAATATTTCATTTGATTTAAAACAAGGAGAAAAATTAGCAATAGTAGGAATGAGTGGAGAAGGAAAAACTACATTGACTAATTTATTTTTACGATTTTATGAAGCTAGAACCGGAACTATAAGTATAGATGACCAAGACATTACAAAAATTACACAGAATTCTTTGCACAAAAATATAGGCGTAGTCTTGCAAGACTCATTACTATTCTCAGGATCTATTTTGGAAAATATAAAATATGGTAGACCTGAGGCAAGCGATGATGAAGTCTATAATGCAGCCAAAGCAGCAAATGCTCACGATTTCATACTTACATTCGATAAAGGTTATGAAACGGAAATCGGAGAAAGAGGTGTGAAACTGAGCGGTGGCCAAAAACAGAGAATTAGTATAGCTAGAGCCATTTTGAAAAATGCTCCAATACTAGTTCTCGACGAAGCCACTTCATCTCTAGACAGTAAGGCAGAACTGGAAGTACAAAAAGCTATTAACAAATTAATGGAAGGGAAGACAACGATGATTATTGCGCATAGATTGTCAACTATTAAGAATGTAGATAAAATTATAGTCCTACAAGGAGGTACTATAGCAGAACAAGGAAGTCCAGAAGATTTAGCAAAATATTCTGACGGAATATACGCCGAACTGCTCAAACTTCAATCACTATCAGCGAAACCAATAAGTAGTAAAAAGCTAAAAGACTTCGAATTAAAGTAAAATGTGATATAATGCATATATATTTTTTTAGTATGAGATTTTTAGGATTTGTCGGTGGTCGTAACAAAGCAGTATTAGAAGCAAGCAAAGAAGACTTTAAAGATAGAATACTACCTATGTTTTCAAATCTTGAGAATGATGGTGAAGGTTTATCATTATGACCGGTACCCTATAAACTAGACAATAATTCTATAGAATAGAAAAAAT